>JBDUCK010000330.1:0-3827 GCA_040003485.1 Ferruginibacter sp.
CAATTTCACTGTATCTTTTATATACCTGGTATTTTATGAAACTGCATTATGTATCGCTTGCCATGGCATGGAGCAACGAATTTGTTTACTGGACCGCTATTTTTATTATGTCGTTTATTTTTTTGCGGAGTGGCAGGTGGAAGACAAAATAGTTTTTTGAACCCAGCCGTATTTCTTTATTCCGCTTCATTGGCGTCGCACTCTTGTACAGCAAATCTTTATTGAAGTTTTTTTCTGGAAGCGTAGGGATTTATATCCTAACAGTAAGCAATAAACGGTGTAGGACAATCCCGGAATTGGATTCCGGATTTGTCCAAAATTATTTTTTTATAATCCCGATTGGACTTGTAATTATTTGTCCGCAATATTAGCCACAGCCCTGTCTTTAACTGGTATAACCAGTTTTAGTCCCGACCATACTTCATCTACGGCGCAAACTTTAATATCTACCAGGCCATTTACGAGAGCAAGATTTCTTATGACGTCTTCGGTAATATCAGTTGGTACTTTAGAAGCTTTCTTTGGCCACGAAATCCAGATGATGCCGTTTGGTTCTATTTCCCTTTTTAATTGTGCAATATCTTTTTGTAAATCTTTTGCATGCTTTGTAAAATAATGTACCAGGTTTTTCTTTGTCTTTTTTGTTGTTAAGAATTCTAAATCATCAGGCAGATCAGTAACCAAACTGAAATAATGATCGGGCTGATTTACCAGGCGTATTTTAAACCCGGCTTTGATGCCTAATTTTTTTGCAAGTGGTGTTTGAGAATATCCTGCTGTTGCCATGCTGCAATTTTTAAAATTAAAAAATTCGCTCAACAAAAATATTTCAGATCACATAAACACTGGTGCCATAAAATTTTCGGTACAAGAGGGCGACGCAAGAATGATGACATGAAATACTTTTGCCTGGACAAAAAAATGACTCACTTTTTTAATACAGTTTCAAACAGTTTAAAAATTCTTTTGTACTCATCCGTCCAACTGCTGGGTTCAACAAACCCATGGTCTTCCATGGGAAAAGGCGCAATTTCCCAATTATCTTTTCCCAGTTCTATCAGCCGCTGGCTTAGCTTTACCGCATCCTGGAAATTCACATTCACATCTACCATGCCATGGCAAATTAATAAATTTCCTTTTAGCCCATCAGCAAAATAATATGGAGAACTTTTACGGTATGCGATGCTATCGGTGAAAGGTTCATTTAAAATATTGGATGTGTAGCCGTGATTGTAATTTGCCCAATCTGTAACAGGCCGCAATGCAGCACCGGCGGCCCATACACCAGGTTGGGTAAACAATGCCATGAGCGTAAGAAACCCGCCATAAGAACCACCGTACAGGCCTACCCGCTTTGGATCTACTCCAAAGTTCTTCACAAGATAATTTACGGCATCTGTATTGTCGGAAAGATCTTTTCCGCCCATGTGCCGGTAGATGCCCGTACGCCAGTCCCGTCCATAACCGGCACTGCCACGGTAATCGATATCCATCACATAATAGCCGTTGTCTGCCAGCATATTATTAAACATGTATTCCCTGAAATAACTGCTCCACCATTTGTGTGCATTCTGCAGGTAGCCGGCACCGTGAACAAACAATACAGCAGGTTTATTGGTATCTGCATTTACGGGCTTGTACAATCTTGAATACACCATAGCTCCATCGCTGGCTGTAAATGTTACCAGCTCAGGATCTTTCCAGGCATAAGTTCTAAACTCATCACTTTGTGCTTTATTGGTTACCTGTACTGCATTAGAACCGGGCTGATTAGGCTGCAGGTATAGTTCCCAAGGTTTGTTGGCATAGGAATATAAAACAGCTAATTGTTTTTCGTCCGGCGAAACAGTTACCTGGTTAGCACCGGTCATGCTGGTAATGCGTTCTGTTTTTCCGGTGCTGATATTTAATTTATAAAACTGTTGCTCGCCGGGGTTCACTTCGTTTGTAGTAATGTAAAAATATTTTTTATCGTTGCTAAGCTGCGCCTGTTGTCCTTCGTAGCTACCGTTAGTAATCTGTTTTTTATTACCGGTTGAAATATTTACTGTATATAAATGCGAATAACCGGTGGCTTCAGATTGATACCAAAAAGTATTTTCATCCAGCCAGCCGGTGCTGCCAAAATCAATACCGGGCCCTCCTATCCAGGCTTCATCATGCTGGCGATCTAATAATTTTAATCTATTGGTAGCAGCATCCCATAGCATGAGCCAACGGTCTTTATTATCCTGCGAATTTATTTCTACCACTGCATTGGCGCCTTTTGGCGACCAGGATAAACCGGAAAAATAGACGGCACGAATGGCGGCCTTTTTTGTACGTTCCTCAAATTGTTTTGGATAATCTTTTATAAATGTTGGAATATCTTTTATGCCGGCAATAGAATCTGTTTTAACTGCAAATACGGTATCTCTCTCCCGATCGTATACAAAAAATTCTGAACTACTTTGCGGTGAGCCAACTTTTGTACGCCCATTAATATCAGTGGTAAACCCTGATTCTGTTACATAATCGGGAACAATAATATTTTTTCCGGCACCTCGTCTTATCAGCCTGTAACTGATAAAATGTCCGTCGGGACTAATGTTAAGCCCCTGAAGGTTTTTATCTTCAATAACAATACTTCGTAATTCTTTTTGTTTTGTGTTTTTAGTGTATAAATCTGCGGCGTCTCTTTTTTCTTTTCTTAATCGCAATACTTCAAAATATTTTAGCTGATCATCCTTCAACCATTCTTCTTCCTGGTTGCCGGTACTTTTTACAGCTACATCATTACTACCCCTGCCCCTTGTTGCAGTGGCAACAGGAGTTGCAGCCACCGCACCTGTTTTAATGTTTGTGAGCTGCACTGTTTCGCCGGAGGCAATATCCCAGGCATAAAGATTTTGATTGCGGTTAAATACAATCTTTGTTTCGCTAAAAGAAAAAACAGGGTTTACCTCCGCATCGGTTGTTTGAGTAAGGCGTTTTGTTTTACCTGTTTTAATATTGGTGAAAAAAATATCCCCGTCTTTACTGTAAACATACTGCGTATGGGCCTGATTATACACCAGGTTATCAGCAGAAATCAATTGCTGTTTTTCTGCCACCGTTGCTTTTACCGGTGTTTTATTTTGCAGGGTAATATAATACAATGAATCTGACGGAGCTTTATCAGGGTTCCAGAAAAAATATAATGTAGTACCATGGCTGTTCCAGAAAGCACCTGACGGAGAGCTTCCTATCCATTTAGGATCTCTCATAATTTTTTCGACAGTTAATTTTCCGAGGTTAGTTTGTGCAAATACGGCACATGAAAAAAATAATAGAAAGGCAAGGCAAATACGTTTGGGCATGAGGTAAATTTTGAAGATAAAATATTTTTAAAAATAACTAAAAGCTAATTGATCCATTCACCGTTTATCATTACACGCTGAATATTATTTGTGCTGAAGCTGTAAAACAAATAAGCCAGCGAAGGAACAGGCTTACTAAAAATGAGATTTGCTTTTTTGCCGATAGTTACGCTACCGGCTTCTGTAGCGGCTTCCATGGCAAAAGCGCCATTAATGGTAGCGGCATTTACAACTTCTTCGGGCAGCATTTTCATTTGTATGCAACTGAGTGCGGTTACAAAATTCATATTGCCTGAAGGTGAAGAACCAGGATTGAAATCTGATGCAAGGGCAACCGCAGCGTCGCCATCAATTAATGCACGGGCGGGCTGATAAGGCATGCGCAAAAAGAAAGCGGCAGTTGGCAGCAAAGTGCTTACCCCCTTAAAATCAATAAGCAATTTTATTTCCTGCTCCGTTAATGTCTCCAGGTGATCCAATGAAACGGCA
>JBDUCK010000331.1:0-3822 GCA_040003485.1 Ferruginibacter sp.
GGGGGGTAATGGCAGTTGCCGGACCATTTCTCATTAATATTTTAGAAGTATACGGCTGTAAAGTAATTGATCCATTGTACACAGTATTATCCACACCCAAATAACTTGCATCCAATGTAAAAGTTTTTACTGCTTTAGTTGCATTGTATTCAAAACGGATCTGGTCATCAATATTCAGCGGTGTTGCATCGGCTTCATAAAGCTCAATGTCATCAAGGTAAACAGTACCCGAAGATTGTTGTATTTCGATCATAAAACTCGCTGCCGCTGCTGTTGTTGGCGCTGTAAACAAAAATTCATGCGTGGTTTTTGATGTACCAAAGTTGGCTGTTTCTATTGGCGTAAGTATTGTGTTTGGTGATGCACTCTTCCTTATATACGCTCTTAATACGCCATTGCTGGTTGTACCCAGGGTAGTAAACCTTATAATGTATTTTTTTGCAGAAGATACTGCACCTATACTGCCATACACATAAGTGTAATCACTGGTGGAACTTGCAGGAATTATTTTCATAGAACCTGTACCGTTTATTTTACCGGTATTGTCCCACGAAGAGCTTTGATTATTATTTGCACTCCAGGCCACTACACCTGATATGTTGCTGTTAAATTGGCTATTTAAGAACATATTTCCGCTGGTCAAACTATTTAGTTTATAAGCATCCAGTTTTTTAGGAGGCAGTTTTGTGGCCTTATCGTGGTTGGTAAAAGATTTCCAGCCTTCAAAAGAAAGCGGGCTGGCAAAAATCCAGCTTCCACCTTGCACCAGTGAATAATAATAACTAAAACCAGCGGCATTGGGTATTGAATAATAGTTACTGTCTATATTACCTATTTGCTGCATAGCTGCCTGAATGGTGGATGCCGCAGGTACATTTACCCCTGTGTTGGTATAATTAAAATTATTTTGAGTGTTGTATTTTGGATAAAAAATATTTCTTTTAATGGCAAGATTGCTGATAGACCCCCAGGCATACCGGGTTATACCAATAGAAGATCCATTATCAAAAGCAGTATTACCAATGATATTTACATTTTTGGCATTATTTGAGTAGATACCATGTACTCCAATATGGGCCACAGTATTATCAAGTACATCTACATTACCAGTCCTTCCATCTAGATAGATACCATCTACATCAATACTGCCGTGACCTGTTCCATCTGTTGTACCAATGCCATTCAATACGATATTATTCCTGATAACACGCCCGGTATATGTAAGGCCTGGTGCTGCATCAGTACCACTTTGATAGGTGTAAATACCACCGCCATCATCTTTTACAATATCATAATAATTTACAAAATTATTTTTAATTAATACATTATTTCCCTGAAACTGGATGCCGACATAGCCTGTATTTACAACGTTGTTGTATTCAACAAGTGCACCAGAATTTACAGATACCGAAATAGCCTTGTAATCGTTGTCATCCCAAAAAGAACCCATGCCTGGTAACATAGCAGTATTATTGACAGCACAGTTCCTGATAGTGACATTGTCCTGATGCCTGTTTGTAACATCAAATGCATTACAGAGCACATTATTTGTGGTAACGCCATCTATCAATATGTTAGGAGAGTTGAAAATAAAAACACCTTTCCCGCCCATAGCATTCATGTCGCAGGATTCAATGGTAATATTTCCCGCATTGTTTGCATAAACAGCTGCAAGATTAGCGCCTTCAAAAGCTATATTATTTATATTGATATAGTTTTTGTTGCCAATGTTAATCAAAGTATCCAATGTACTCACGCGGATTGAATAGGCAGAAGGGCTGCTTGTACCAAAATACATCTGCATATTTTTTGTAGAGGTATTAAAATACCACTCACCTAACTGGTCAAGTGTTCGGGGATCCCGCTGAATAAAATAACCATGTCCATCAGTGCCTGGTGCAGTAGAAGGATTGGAATTGCCTGAAGGATTAATAGATGGCAAAGCCGTAAAATTAATGGTCCCACCTGATTGGCCGGTAATTTTACACCTTTCAAGGAGCCAAAGATTTTTCTTTACCACTACTTCAGCACCTGTCCAGTTGATGGCAGTCGTAAGTTGGGCATCTGTAATAGAAGATGGTCCAGAAGTTGATTCGTAAGTAAGATAACCACCATTGGCAGCATCTATATTCGGATATCTTCCAACTGCCTGTGGCGTACCATTTAAAGTAACCAAATTAACAGTATTCTTAACTGCCGGAGCAGAAGCCTGGTAAACACCATTACCGGCAGAGGACCAGGAGGATAAGGTAATTAAACCACTGATGAGCGGCTTTGCTCCAGTACCGTAGGAACCGATTGTAATAGGATTGCCTTTTGCACCAGATTTACCAATTACGATAGAACCGTAAAATGTTTCGTCGCATTTAAATAGTATGGCATCGCCAGGTGCGACGGCATCGAAGCTGGCATTTAATTTAGCAATAGTTTTCCAGGCAGTTGCGGGACTTAAACCATCATTTGCATCATTGCCTGTAGCAGAAATGTAAAAATTTCTTGCAGTTACAACACTTGTGCAAAATAGCAACATCAATGTGATTAGAAATTTCATAGTTTTCAGTTTTAGGGTATCAGATTATATTAACAGGCTCAACAATGGTTGAAACACCTTGCCTGGGAAGGGTAACTCATTTTTATTCTAAGGAAAAGGTAAAGAGGTTTTGAAAAGCTATTTAAAATGAAACTGTTGTTCAGACATTAGTAAACGTTTTTGTGCAATTCCATACATATTGATGGAAAGAATCCGGGCGGAAGGATGGTTCATAGTTTTCGTAACTTTTTAAGTGTACTAATTCAATCTTTTGGTACAGGGGTAGCTGCATTTAAAGACCATGTTGTAAGGGTATATCAGGATTAAATGATATGTTGGGTATTAACAGAAACTATAACAACAAAGAAAATGCCGTAGTATGCAAAACAGTTGATATTTAGAATAATAGCGTATAACTAAGAAAAATTTTCGGAATTTACGGAGCTTAAAAATGGTTAAATGCGCTGTATGTAAATAAGCGTTTATATTATATGGTTGTTGGTTAATAATTGACAGGTAAGAAAACACAATCATCATAGTAATAACAAGAGAACTGATAAAAAAATTGGATTTTTAAATATTTTGATTAGTTTTACAGCGCATTACCTCCTACGTTCCTATTAAATAGCCCTATTTAATTACTATTCCCTATCCCTCAGAAATTCCTTATTACAAGAATTTTTTTTAAACGCTTTTTATACCCCGAAAGCATCAGTTTACTTTTTTAAAGAAACCCAAATGAGGAAAATTTACTTTTTTTTAATTGCAACATTTCTGTTTGTGAACCTTTCTACTGCACAGTTAGTATGGATAGGTGGGGCAACAGGTGATTATTCATTACCTGCTAACTGGAATTTAGGAAGAGTTCCTGGTGGAGCGGATGTAATTCAATTCAATGCTGCTTTTCCTATAGTAGTTACCAATGTTCCTACTCAATCAATTGCTGGAATAGAGATTCTCACAGGCACAAGTTCGGTTTCATTAGCTGCTAACGCTGGTAACATACTTACCCTTACCAATGCCAATCCCATCAGATATACTTCCGTAGGTAGTATTTTAGCTGCAGATTTTCTGACTATTAGTTTGAGTGCGGCCACTAACCTTACTATAAATGCATGTACTTTTGGAATTGCTTCTGGTACGGGAGGCAAAGTAATTATTAATGGCACATTATTATTGTCTGGTGGTACCTTGGATTTTGACGTGGCTGGCACGGGTGGAGCTACAATCAATGGAACAGTCAATTATACTTCAGGATTATTTGCAAGTGTCAATGCCAGTTCTATAACCTG
>JBDUCK010000066.1:0-12874 GCA_040003485.1 Ferruginibacter sp.
TGCATTCCCTCTTCTTTTTTAAACCAGGTTACCTGGCGCTTGGCATAATGCCGGGTATTTTGTTTTATCAGTTCGATAGTTTTTTCCAGGGAAAGAGCGGACGACCCTCCCGAAAAATAATCAAACAGCTCTTTATAACCCACTGTTTGCAGGGCATTCAGGTGTTTAAATGGAATTAAATTTTTCACTTCATCTGCCAGCCCCATCGCCATCATATTATCTACCCGGGTATTTATTCTTTCATATAAAATTTCCCTGGGCAATTGCAGGCCAATTTTTATAATCTTAAAATTTCTTACTTTTTTTTGTTTGGTTTGAAAAGATATAATAGATTTTCCGGTTGACAATTTTACCTCCAATGCTCTTATTAAACGATGTGGATTTTGAATTTCTCCAGCGGAATAAAATAAAGGATCGGTTTCTTTTACTTTTTGCTGCAGCCATTCTATGGTATGTTCGTCATAATTTTTTATAATCTCCTGCCGGATGCTTTCATCAACAGCAGGAATTTCATCCAGCCCTTCACAAAAGGCTTTAAGGTACAACCCTGTACCACCCACCATTACAGCAAGATCATTTTTTTTAAAGATGTCATCAACTGCGGCTAAAGCATACTGTTCATAATCTGCTGCAGAAAAATTATCCTGTATGGAATGGGAGTTAATAAAATAATGATGAATTTCTGCCAACTCTTCAGGGGAAGGTTTTGCTACACCAATATTCAATTCTTTATAACATTGGCGGCTATCCGCAGAAATAATTTCGGTAGAAAAATGTTCGGCAACTTCAATTGAGATGGCAGTTTTACCTACCGCCGTGGGACCGGCAATGATGATGCATGTTTTGTTCATTGAAAAGCTTCACTAATTGATAATTTTTTTATTTAAAATCCATCATTACCGTCACTAACATCTTCAGCTCCTTCATCAGCATCTGCAATATCCGGATCTGCTTCTTCACCTTCATGCCCATAACCTTCTTTAATTGCATCGGGCTGCAGATCATATTTTTCCTCCATCTCTGCCAGGCGCTTATCTACCAGGCCTTTGGTACCGTATTGTGAGGGGGATATTCCTTCAGTCCGTATGCAGCATGGATAAGATAATTTTTTATTCTCTTCTTTATCCACCTGGATAAGTTCTACCATAAAATGCCAGTTCTTATTAAAGTCGTATTCAAAAACAAATTTCTGATTGGGATCCTTTATTTCACTCCCAATAGTGACGTCGCTCATTATCAGCGGATCTACTTTATAGTCCTTATCATATTTTTCCATAGAAATTTCCCGGCCACGCTTCCAGGCATCATTGCTACGGTAAAAAGTAGCTTTATGCTTATTGTCAAATTCGTAACTTTTTAAAATTGCATTATGCAGATCAAGAAAAGTTTGCGTGTGCCTGATGGCTACATCACGGTAAATACTTTCATCATCCTCCCAATATGTTCTGAATCGTAAAATTGCCATAGCGTAAAATTAAGATTTTTTTTTGATGTTGGTTTATTAGGCAATGGCCAGATGTCATTTGTCAATATCACTAACACTTACATCATCTCCATTATCTATTGGCTTGTCACTGATTGCCCATTGCCGGGCCAATTCCAATCTCTTTTGCGGTCTTTATCATAAAGTCATAGGCCGCTTCATATTCATTTGGGATAAGGCCATCAAGGATGGCATTGCGGATAGCATCTTTAATAACACCCACCGGTTTTGATGGTGAAAGATTAAAGGCCTGCATGATCATTTCGCCGGTAACAGGCGGCTGCCAACTACGGATATGGTCACTCTCCTCTACTTCTGCACAGCGTTTACGCACCATTTCAAAATTTTCTAAAAACCGCTTTACCTTCTGCTGATTTTTAGAAGTTATATCTGCCTTGCACAGCAACATCAGCGCATCAATATCGTCCCCGGCATCAAATAACAATCTGCGTATAGCAGCATCCGTTATATTCTCTTTACTCAGGCTTATCGGGCGTAAATGCAGCTCTACCAATCTGCGGACAAAGCGCATTTTTTCATTTAGCGGTAGCTTTAACTGTGTAAATATTTTTGGCACCATCCGGCCGCCTATCACTTCGTGCCCATGAAACGTCCACCCATGGCCTTCTTCAAATTTTTTAGTGACCGGTTTTGCAATATCGTGCAATACAGCAGCCCAGCGCAGCCATAAATCATCGGTGGTTTCTGCAATATTATCTATTACCTGCAGGGTATGATAAAAATTATCTTTATGGCCTTTACCATCTATGTATTCTGCGCCGGCAAGCGCCACCATCTGCGGAAAAATAATCTGCAGCAGCCCTGTTTTGTACAACAGGTCTAACCCAACAGAAGGTTTTTTACTAAGCAGTATTTTATTTAATTCATCGGCTATCCTTTCGCCACTTACAATTTTAATCCGGTCAGCATTTTCTCCAATGGACTGTAGTGTTTTATCCTCAATTGTAAATTGCAGTTGGGCTGCAAAACGGATGGCACGCATCATACGCAATGGATCATCACTAAATGTTTGATCCGGTGGTAAGGGTGTTTTAATAATTTTATTCTCAATATCTGATACCCCGTTAAAAGGATCAATCAATTTGCCATAATCTTTTTTATTCAGGCTTATGGCCATGGCATTAATGGTAAAATCCCGACGGTCCTGGTCATCTTCTAAACTACCTGGTGCAACCTGTGGTTTGCGGCTATCGTAGCTATAACTTTCTTTACGTGCGCCAACAAATTCTATATCTTCATCGCCTACTTTTATTTGTGCCGTACCAAAATTTTTAAAAATATTTATCAGGGGCCGGGGTTTAAAATATTCCGCCGCCTTCTGTGCCAGTTCAATTCCATCTCCTATACATACTATGTCAATATCCCTGGTATCTTTATGCAAAATTTTATCCCGTACAAACCCCCCGATCACATAACAATTTGCACCAATATCTTCTGCAGCCATTGCTATTTTTTTTAAAATCTGTAATTCACTTTCTGTGCAAATAATATCCATATAGCTACAAAAATACTTAAGATTGTTTCATTGTTTCATTGTTTTGTTATTGTTTCATTGTTGAAAAGTGTTCCAACTGCATTAGCACTTTAGCATATTGTCATATTATCTCATTATGGCTTGGCACTATACTTGACCATTATAACATCCACAAAAAAATACCCGGATAAGCTACTACATTTGTCATATTGACGAACCAACAATATACTATGGATAAAAAATTTTATATGCAGGGAAATGAAGAAGAACTGGAATTTATGCCGATGATCCCGCTAAACGAAGATGAAGACGGAAATGCCGATGAACAGCCGTTTCCAGCCGAATTACCTTTACTGCCATTGAGAAATACTGTACTGTTTCCGGGTGTTGTAATACCTATAACTGTAGGCCGGGATAAGAGTATTAAGGCAGTTACCGATGCTTACAAGGCTGACAAATTGATAGGTGTAGTCGCACAAAAAGACAGTGGCGTAGAAGAACCTACTGTAAGCGACCTGGAAAATATTGGAACTGTTGCAAAACTGGTGAAACTTATAAAAATGCCCGATGGCGGAACCACTATTATTATACAGGGCCGCAAACGTTTTAAAATAGAAGAGATAACTACAGATGATCCTTACTTTAAAGCAAAAATAAAAGTGCTTGAAGATGAAACTATAAAAAGTGACCCGGATTTTGATGCGTTGGTAGGAAGTATAAAAGATCTGGCTGCACAAATTATCAGCCTTTCTCCTAACCTGCCGAGTGAAGCAGGTATTATTTTGAAGAATATAGAAAATCCTTCTTTTCTTATACATTTTGTAAGCAGCAACCTAAACAGCGATATAAAGCAGAAGCAACAACTGCTGGAAATAAGTAATATAAAAGCCCGGGCAGAATTATTAATGAACCTGATGCATACGGAATTGCAGTATGCTGAATTAAAAAATAAGGTTACCAATAAAACCCGTGCAGAACTTGATAAACAACAGCGGGAGTATTTTTTGCAGCAGCAGATGAAAGCTATTAAGGATGAACTGGGTGGCGATAATGTGGCGGAAGTAAAAGAGATGCAGAAAAAGGCTGAGGCAAAAAAATGGACGCCTGCAGCAAAAGATATGTTTACAAAAGGCGTGGAAAAGCTGGAGCGTATGCATCCTTCTACACCTGATTATTCTGTTGTATATAATCACCTGGATCTTATGCTGGACCTGCCATGGGAAGAATATACTTTAGACCAGTACGATTTAAAAAAAGCAAAAAAAGTATTAGATCATGACCATTATGGTATGAATAAAATAAAAGAACGCATACTGGAATACCTGGCCGTACTTAAATTAAAAGGCGATATGAAAAGCCCGATCCTTTGCTTTATCGGGCCTCCGGGTATTGGTAAAACAAGCCTTGGAAAAAGTATTGCAGCCGCCATCAGCCGCAAGTATGTAAGGGTAAGCCTTGGCGGCCTTCATGATGAAAGCGAGATACGTGGCCATCGCAAAACTTATATTGGTGCTATGCCCGGCAGGATCATTCAGTCTATCCGGAAAGTAAAAAGCAGTAACCCGGTAATGATACTAGACGAGATAGATAAAGTGGGCAGCGATAACCGTGGCGACCCTTCCAGCGCATTGTTAGAGGTATTAGATCCGGAACAAAATAATAGCTTTTATGATAATTACCTGGAGCTTGAATATGACCTGAGTAAAGTATTATTTATTGCAACTGCAAATAACTTAAGCAATATCCAACCGGCTTTAAGGGACAGGCTGGAGATAATAGATTTGAGCGGCTATGCAGTAGAAGAAAAAATAGAAATAGCCAGGCGACATCTTTTACCAAAGCAAAAAGAAATGCACGGGTTAAAGCCTGCAAGTTTTAAAATGAGCGATACGGTATTAGAAAAAATAATAGCCGATTATACCAGGGAAAGCGGCGTAAGAGAGTTAGACCGGCAACTAGCCAGCATCATGCGCTACCAGGCAAAGGAAATGGTAATGAAAGGAAAACTAAAAGCCACCATCACTAATAATGATGTAGAAAAAATATTAGGTAGATCACGATACAGCAATGAATTGTATAAAATGGCCAATATGCCCGGTGTAGCTGTAGGCCTTGCCTGGACTTATGTTGGGGGCGACATTTTATTTATTGAAACTCAATTAAGTGAGGGAAAGGGTGAATTAAAACTTACCGGGAACCTGGGAAATGTGATGAAAGAAAGTGCCAGCACAGCATTTACGTGGCTGGAAGCCAATGGCAAAAAAATCGGCCTTACACAAGAGCTTTTTAATAAAAAAGATGCTCATATACATATTCCTGAAGGGGCCACGCCTAAAGACGGGCCAAGTGCCGGTATTACCATGATGACGGCTTTGGCCAGTGCATTCACGGGTAGAAAGATAAAACCTTTTTTAGCTATGACGGGTGAGATAACATTACGGGGCCAGGTGTTGCCTGTTGGTGGTATAAAAGAAAAAGTACTGGCAGCCAAACGATCAGGTATTAAGGAAATAATTATGTGTTTACAAAATGAAAAAGATGTAAGTGAGATAAATCAAAATTTTATAAAAGGTATTAAGTTTCATTATGTAAAAACGATGCAACAGGTACTTGATTTAGCGTTGACATAATTTTAACATTCAGCCGGCAAACTGTCCAGCACTAATCAACGTATATACTTTTACTATCTCAACTGATTTCATGTTGGTTGTTTTAAGGGTTAAAAGAAAATTCCCTCCCGTTCTCGGGAGGGAATTTGTTTTTAGGCCTGGCTTAGATTGTTTAATATTTTTCCTAATACTGTCAGCCTGAGCTTGTCGAAGGCGGGTTCGGGGAGAAAAAAATCTGGATTCTATTTTTGAAATTCAGTATAATTTTTCGAAGGTATAGTATAGCTATTAAGGCCGCCTTCGACAAGCTCAGACTGACATCTTAAATTTTTAAAGGAATACTTAAAATTTTAAAATCAGAAAAGAAATGTAAAAGCCATTTTCGATAGGAGCAGTGTCAGCCTGAGCTTGTCGAAGGCGGTAAACAGAAAATCTGATAAGCTTAATTATCTCTTTTAAACTGACGGTAATTTTTAGAAAGTAACCTTAATTTTTCCCATTCTTCATTTATAAATGCTTCTTTTTTTCTTCTGCTCCACCCTTTTATCTGCTTTTCCAATGCTATCGCCTGGTGAACATCATGAAATTGTTGGCTGAATTTTAAAACCACAGGTCTCCTTTTAAAAGTATATGATGTTATAGAATATCCAGAATTATGCTCACCTAATCTTTTTTCCAAATTATTTGTTACACCAGTATAATAACTTTTATCACTACACTCAACTATGTAAACAAAGTAGCTTAGCATAACAACAAAATTAATATTCACGCCGCCTTCGACAAGCTCGGGCTGACATCGACTGCTAATCGGATTCCCTTTCCTTTTCCCTGTTTCTTTCCATCCAGTCTTTTTCCTTTGGCATAGAGAAGGCCTGCATAATTCCGACTATAAAAATAGTGGCTACATTGGCCGAAAGAAAAATATAATTGTAGCCGTTGTATTTTTCAATGTCGGTATAAGCGTACTTAAAAAAAGTAGCAACATCCCTCACCAAAAATATTGACCAGAAAATTAATGCAACAGAAAAAATAGCATAAGAAATATATCGAACTACTGAGGAGGGATGAGTAACCGTTCGTTTAAAATAAATAATAAAAATACTGATAAAAAGTACCGCAGGCACCATCATAATAAGCAGCGTATAAATATATGCCGACCACGAAATAAAACTAAGCAGCCCGAAAATCAGCCTGATGCCAAGCAATAATAAAATAAATGCTATAATAAGGCCAACCATTGTAAAAAACAATGTTGAGAAAAGCCTTACATATTTACCATACCTGTCTTCCATAATCTAGTATCTCAACTTTAAAAAGTTTTCTTTCTTTTGATCGTCCCTACCCTTAAAGAATTTTGAGTTGAATCAAGTTCTGCATTTTTATTTATCAAACTGCTATCTACTCTTTTAAATTCACGCATAAAACTGTCAGATGTTTTGCGTGCCTGGTCGGAATCTTCTTTCAATTTCACTACATTCTTGCATCCAATTAATATCCAGCTAACTAAAATAATAACAAGGTTTGAGCGCTTTACAAAATTCATTTATGGTAAATTAAAAATAACTCAGGTTTGTTTTTGGTGTAAGGGTAAGTAAAGTTTCATAAATCAGTTTCACTGTATTTTCTATATCTGATTTATGCAGCATCTCTACGGTGGTATGCATGTAGCGTAATGGAATAGATATCAATACCGATGGGCAACCATCATTGGCATAAGCAAAAGATTCTGTATCGGTGCCGGTACTTCGGCTCACCGTTCTTAACTGTACCGGGATCTTATTTTTCTCTGCCGCTTTCTGAACGATATCAAGCAGTTTATTATGTACTGCCGGGCCGTAACAAAGTGATGGGCCTTTACCACATGAGCATTCCCCTTCTATAATTTTATTTATCATCGGGGTGCTGCTGTCATGCGTTACATCTGTTATAATGGCTATGTCTGGCTTTATTCTACGTGCAATCATTTCTGCACCTCTAAGCCCTATTTCTTCCTGCACAGCATTTACAATGTACAAGGCAAAAGGCAGTTGCTTTTTATTTTCTTTTAATAGCCGGGCTACTTCTGCAATCATAAATCCACCGATGCGGTTATCAAAAGCACGGCCAATTAAAAAATCATGTGCCAGTTCTTCGTAACCATCTTCATAAGTTGCTACCGCACCAATATGAATACCCAATGCTTCTACTTCTTTTTTATTACGTGCGCCACAGTCTAAAAAAAGATTATCCACTTTTGGTTGTGGTTCCTTGCTATCTGCATTGCCCATCCTGGTATGTATAGCAGGCCAGCCAAACACCGCTCTAACCGTACCTTTTTTTCCATGTACAAGCACCCGCATTGAGGGAGCAATCTGGTGATCTACACCACCATTACGTTTCAGGTATATTAAACCCTCGGGGCTTATGTAATTTACAAACCAGCTTATCTCATCGGCATGCGCTTCTATAACTACTTTAAATGTTGCAGATGGGTTTATAACTCCTACTGCAGTGCCATATGCATCGGTAAAAAACTCATCTACATAAGGCTTTAAATAATTCATCCACAATTTCTGGCCGCTGCTTTCAAAGCCTGTTGGCGAGGCATTGTTTATATATCCTTTTAAAAAAGTATAAGAACCAGGAGTGATAAGTGCTTTGCTTTTTGCTGCTTTAGCCATGTAGATGTTTTTATTGTGCAAAAGTAATTTAATACCGGTTAATGGGCTAATTATATAAAGCGATTCATCAGTAAAATATTTAATCCGTGTTCTGGTACGATTATTTTTTTGAGCCCGGCGATATACCCTTATTGATCTTTAGTGGCGTCGCACTCTTTTACATCAGTTCTCTATTCAGCATAGTTTGCAATAATGCTTGGGCCTTTGTTGTTAGACTTTTGTTTTTGTCTTTTGCTTTTTGCCTATCGTCTATTGTATTGCCGCAATATAGGTAGCCCCTGCGGAAAGCAGCATTAGGCCATCTACTAAAAAATAATAAAAAAAATAGCCCTGTTTTTTTAAGGAAAGTGTATAAACTACGTACACCATTAAACCCGTAACTGCAAAGGCAATAAGCTGTGCATTTTCTTTAAAATAATTACGCACAAAAAAACCAGCCAGGATGTATAAAATAAATACAAACAGCATTATCATTTGCAAACTACGACGGCTTGTATCCGTAGCCAGGCTGTGCAGGGCATGCATTTTATCAATGGCCATATCTCTCATATCAAAAATGATACAGAGCATAAGCATGAAAAAAAACCGGGCAATAAATAAAGAAGCAATGGGTAAGCTTTCCGTATGTAATACCGGTATTGAGGGAATGATAATGGTAACATAAGCCCAGGTGAACGACAATAAAGTGGTCTTTAAAAAGCCTGCTTTTCTTGCCAGTTTAGCAAACTTAAAAGGCCATAAAGGCAATGAGTACAGCAGGGTTAGCACAATGGCTATGCCGGCATATTTATAAATATACTGGATAAAATAAATACAGTATACCATGCCCACACCTGCAACCACGAACATAAAAATATAGGAAAGATTTTTTTTAAAAAAGAGTGTCAGCGCCCGCTCTTTACTGAAGGAAAATTTGCTGATAAGCCAATAAAAATTATAACTGCTTAGTGTGGCAAAAAAAACAAAACCATAAATGTAATGATCAGGAGTAATATGCAATAAAACATTCGTTTGAAGACATAATGCTGCAGCACACAGTGAAATAAAAACAGAATGAGATAAGATAAAACGCAGCCAGCGCATTATGGAGAAATATAAAAAACGGGTCCGGCTGTAATTACATTACTTTTATTCTTTGCAAAGTCCTGTACATACACTTCAAAAAACAAGGTATCTGTATAAGGCCTGTTTGGCTGGTTAGACGTTTGAAGCACGCTATTAATTAAAACACTCACTTCTACATTCAGGCTTTTACGGTTAATAGCCGAAAGTGCCGCAGGAAATTTAAAGGAATCTGTTTTATTGGGAACAATCGTTATATTTTTTACATAGACATAAGAAGTATCCTTGTTAGTATTAAAACCAAAATCGCCCTCAAGGTCGGTTAATTGTATAGAAAGTACCGGCCCGGATGTAGGGTCGAGACTGTTTGAAAAAGCTACGTTAGGAGTAAAGGAATTAAATTTTATTTGTGGCGCCGTGGTATATTTATCCTTTTTGCAGGAAACAAAAAATAAGAAAACAGCAGCTATACATAACGTGATTCGCATGGTTGTAATTTGTGTTCAAATTTAATGATAGATATTCAAATAACCATTTAAAAACTAAAGTTTAGGATAGCCTGGCCGTTTAATATGCTGCATACTAAAAAGATTTAACGATTTTTCCGCACATTTGCATACCTGCATGACAGTGCCCAACGACGATATAATCAAATCCATTTTTAATATCACTCCCGATGGTTTTGAGGAAACATCTCTTAACCTGTTTCGCTATCAATATGAGCATAATAAAATTTACCGGCAATACTGTGATGCCTTAAAAATAGACATGGAAATCATAAAGAGTTTAAAGGAAATTCCCTTTTTGCCTATCCAGTTTTTTAAAACAAAAAAAGTTTGTACAACAGTATTTAAGCCTGAACTGGTATTTGAAAGTAGTGGTACCACAGGAAGTGTTAATAGTAAACATTTTGTAAAAGAAGCCTCACTGTATATTCAAAGCTTTTTAAAAACATTTAATATTTTCTATGGCGATATTAACGACTGGTGTATTATAGGCCTGTTACCTTCTTACCTGGAAAGGCAAAACTCTTCGCTGGTGTATATGGTAAATGAACTGGTTAGCAAATCCGGCAACGCCAATAGCGGTTTTTACCTGGATGATTTTAAAAAACTGCACGACACCCTGCTGGCAAATGAAACAGCAAAACAACCGACTCTATTAATTGGCGTTACTTATGCGCTGCTTGATTTTGCCGAACAAAATAAAATGGAATTAAGCTTTACCACCGTAATGGAAACGGGGGGGATGAAGGGGCGCCGGGAAGAAATTACAAGGGAAGAAGTGCACAAAAAAATACAACAACAGTTAGGCATACCAGCAGTGAATTCCGAATATGGAATGACGGAGTTACTATCGCAAGCCTATTCATCAAAGCACGGAATATTTACCTGCCCACCATGGATGAAAATTCTGATACGTGCAGAAGATGACCCTTTTGAACTGTTTGCCGCAAAAAATATACATACAAAATATGTGAGCGGGGCTGTAAATATTATTGACCTCGCCAATATTTACAGTTGCTCTTTTTTAGCCACTGATGATATTGGTAAATTATATGCAAATGATAATTTTGAGATCATCGGCAGGCTGGATAACAGCGATATGAGGGGATGTGGGCTGATGATACTGTAAAACCCCGAATAGTTGTTTGGTTGATGGGCTCAACAATTCACCTGTTCAATCCTTCAACCATTAAACAATTAAACAATTCTACCGCACCCTACCTCCTGTTACTTTTTAAATATTTTTCGTGCAGTATTTTGCTGATAGGTTTATTATACAGTTTCCCTTCCATCCACGAAACAATATCCAGGTAGGCAAATGACCTTGTTTCAAAACGGCTGTTCTCAAATTGTTTAATATTATTTAAAAAAATTTCAAACTCAGGCTGTAATTTTTTAGGCGAAACATAAAAAGATCTTTTCAAAAATACAAATATCTCTTCTTCAATTATCGTCAGGTTATCCATCTTTGCCATAAACCGGTAAACAGATTTTATCAGGTGTTCTATAATATCAACATTTCCCAATTCGTAATGTGCAATCAAATGCAGCAGGCGTGCGTAGCATTGCAGATCATTTCTCAACCCCACATTATCATTAATTATTTTACGCAGGTAATCTATGCACCCTGCATAATCTCCGGCTCCGAAATGCAGGGTGGCAATTTTATAATTGAAAACTAAAATCCGGTGCTGGTCCAGGTATACCGCATATTCTTCCAGCTTCTTTTCAATGAAAGGCACTTTTAAAAGCCCATCTGCAAAAGTGCCCATAATAATATGCTGGTTTAACCTGGCGCTGTTTAAATATACAAAAGATTGTATGCGGTTATTATCGTGCTGGTGGGCAATTGGCGAAGCGCAAAATTTTTCAAACGCTGTTAGCGTGTCATCAAATTTTTTATAGTTCCTTAAATCAAAATGTGCGTTAAGCAGGTTGTGCATTCCTTTAATATAATGCCCCGTTTCTACCTCTATCATGAGTTGGTTATCTTCAAAAAGAGATACCCATTTTTGTGTATATCGATAATATATCAAAAAGTCCTGCTGTATAAATGCCAGCCAGGCATAGCTTTGGTAAAGATACAGGCGCTCATAAAAACCGGCCTGGTTATCGCTTTCGGGGGGAAGATGTTCATTAAAATATTTTTTTACTACCTGTTCATCTTTTTCATTTCGGGCATGGCCATTTTTTATGTACCAGCTATAAAGCCTCAGTGCCAGGTTGGAGAGCCTGGTAATAATTCTTCGCTTTTCATTTACTTCGTTAGCTTCGGCAGCCAGCCTCTCGGCCCTGTTCTCCATACTTCGGGTTATATGAAGGGTTTCTATTTTCTTTTCAAGAGATATAGCCTGAATCAAAAAACTATCCTGGTAAAAGCTAACTGCCAGTTCTTTTAATTTTTCTAAAATTTTAAGGCTTTGCAGGTACAGGCCTTTATTATAAAGTATGCGTGCATGATCCAGTTGTTCATGCAACTGCATATCAATACTCTCCGTACTCTTTAAATTACGCAGGCTGGCGAGTAATTGCCGGTACAAATGAGCTTTGGTATTGGCCAATTGGGGCTTCTGTATAGATTTAAGTTTTTTTAAAAGCAGTGCTTCATCATATTGATTCAACTTGTCCATCGCATCAAAAAGTTCAATTATTTTTAAATCCTGTATGGCAGAATTTCGCTTGATGTATAACTTAAAATTCCGCTTCTCCGCTTTTTCCAGCGAGTGCACCAATTGAAATAATATGTCGATAGTTCGGTTGGGCATCATTATACAATTAACATGAAACTCAATACTGCAAAGGGTTTAAAGTTTTAAACTCTTTTTCAGCATAATAAAATACAATAAAAGTTGGTTTAAATGTTATTACGGGTTGCTTTATTTTCGTTTTAGAAAGGAAGCAAAGGCAAAAAGTTCATACAGCAAGCAACCGAAAAGGCGGGCAATCGAAAGGTCTGTATCTTCTGATACAATGGCAAGATAATAAAATATTATTACAGTTATACACTGTTAAAGATTTTCATATGGCAAGCAATCGAAAGGTCGCTCCGTTTCTACGGA
>JBDUCK010000067.1:0-12848 GCA_040003485.1 Ferruginibacter sp.
TTTGGATGTTCCATTGAACGTTACATGAAAATAAAAAGCTGGGATGATATGATGGTATGGCTTGATGAAAATGAAAGCCATCGTAACAGTGACCTGGGTTTATACCTGCGTGCTGGGAGAGAATTTGGTTTGGATAAGATGGGCCAGGGCCTTGGTAAATATATTGCTTACGGCACTTACCTTCATAAGGACCGGTATAATAATCCAACTATTGAAAGCCGCAACCAGGCACTTATCCAGGCAAGTGGTTTTTATGATGGCAAAGAATACCATGTTTTTGATCAAAATCATATCATCGAACATGTTAAACACAGTTGGTACCAGGATGCACCCGCAATGCATCCATTTAAAGAAGACGCACCGGTACCAACCAAATCGACTACCTTAGAAAAAACTGATTTTTCTGGAAAATATAGCTGGGCAAAAGCGCCACGCTATATGGGCATGGCTGCAGAAGCAGGACCATTGGCACGGGTAATTATGAACGCCAACCCCGCCAATTTACCTCACCAGATACAGGATCCTTTATTTGGCGATATCATGGAAAAATTAGGACCAAGTGTATTTGTACGTAACCTGGCCCGTATGCATGAGATGGCCCGTTTATATACTAATCTAAATGAATGGCTGGGACAGATAAGATTAGATGATGAATTTTATATTAAGCCTGTAGAGCGGGACGGACAAGGATTTGGTGCAACAGAAGCCGTTCGTGGTGCTTTGGCACACTGGATTGATATTAAAGATGGCGTTATCAAAAACTACCAGATCGTAGCACCTACCACCTGGAACGTAGGGCCAAAGGATGAGAAGGGAAATTCCGGGGCTATTGAATCTGCATTACTAGGGTTAAAAATTGAGGATGAAAATGACCCTGTAGAAGTAGGCCTGGTTGCCCGTTCGTTTGATAGTTGTTTGGTTTGTACTGTTCATGCGCACGATAATAAGACGGGTAAAGAACTGGCACGTTTTAAATTATAATTAAATAAAAACACTAATGGAAAGCCTTAACCCGTTTCGCTGTAAGCGAAGCGGGTTTTTATCTTCTCAAATAATATTCGATGCGCCTGAAAACACAAAAAGCCTTTATCGTATTTTCCAGCACTATTCATCATCGATCATTCATTTTAAAAATACATAACTTGTAGTATGGGAACAATTACGGCTTTAAAAACTGCTATTCTTGGTTTTGGAAATCCCGTACGCAGCGATGATGCTATTGGAGTATATGTAGTGAACGAATTACAAAAACAATTGCAACACCGTGACGATATAATGGTGTTTGATATGGGCACTTCTGCTTTTGAAATTCTGTTTAAACTTAAAGGCCATCAGCGGATTATTATTATTGATGGCGTAGTTAATTCCGGTGAGCCAGATGGAACATTGTTTTGTTTACCAGCATCAGAAATTGAAGCACAGATACAGGATGACCCGATGGTTTTTTTACATGGCATGAAATGGGACCAGGCATTGAGTTATGCAAAAAAAATGATGGGTGATGAATTTCCTGAAAACAGGATCCAGGTTTACCTGGTTGCAATTTCCGAAATAAAGATAAACATGGAACTAAGTGATATAGTAAAAGCAGCAGGAGATAAATTAATTATAACCATTTTAAACGATTTGTAAAAGCTGTTATGCCACTAATAAAAGAAACAATACCCGGCGCCAAATCATTTACAGCAGACAGTGATGTGTATATGGAGGCAACACATATTTGTATAAAAAAAAATATTGCTGAAAAAATATTTGGTACCGAAACTGTTGTGCTGAGTGTGTTCTATGTTAAAGACAACAGTTTTATGGTTGCCCCGGCAAGTGAAGAATTATTCAGAACCATTCATAAAGCCAGCCAGCAAATGATGAAGAGTAAAAATTTAGCCGGTGATAAATCTATCTCTATCCAGGAATTATTATTAGATAATGATATTGATGAGCAAGACCGGAATCTTGAATTTGTAGCAGAAGAAGCTTTGCATATATTAAAAATAAAATTGTAATAATGAGCGAAAAATTATTGTACGTGTTTTACCAGGATTCGCTTGATGCCCCAACCATTCACGAATACATCGAGTCCATTGAAAGATTGGATGAATTGGTGTCGGTGCAGCATTCAGAAACTGTTATGCATGGGGTTTCCAATGCAATTTATATAAATGAAAACAGGATTCATATACGGCCCGATTGGCTGGACAAACGCCCGGCAATTGTATTCCCTTCTGAAATACCATTCAATAAAAATTATTTTTTAGGAACCGTATTCGGCATGTTGGGTAATGAAGAAAAATACCCCCAATACTTTACAGGCTACCCTGCCATGTTGTTTATTTTTGATTTAATACAGAGCATTACCAAAGGCGAAGAAGGCGATAGCGCTTTGGAAAATATTTTAAGCAGGACTAAATTTGTACACCCTTTTGAAAATTATGCCTTCAATCACAACGTGGCAATAGCATTAAACTATGGTAATTACAGTAACGATATTAATGCAGAAGCAATAGATGCACATTATGCAGATGCTTTGCAACTTGCTTTTGAACCCTCATACAAAGCGCTCAGTTTAAAATATTATGCAACATTTTTAATTGATAATGACGAAAGTGAAGCTGCCATGAAATTAATAGATGAGCAAACTTTTAAAACGCTGGATGATTATCCAAAATATTCTTTAGAAAGAGTCTGGTGCCAGGCGGTAATGAAAAAATTAACTTTCCCATACGATGAAACTTTAATTGCAGAATTAAAGGATCGTTTATGGGAAACATTGCAGTTTTTTGATAAAAACGAACATAAAACCATCGCCGCTTTTTTATGGATGGATGCCGCTACTGTCGCTAATCTCAGTAATAGCTATGCCGAATCTTTGGGGTATATAAACAAAGCAGTTATTTACTTTAAGGAAGAAGGCCAGTATGAAATGACGGCGCAGGCACAACTCGTTCGTGGCCGTTTATTTTATGATTGGGCGCAAGCTGGTAACCCACAATTTTACCGCAAAGCACTGGAAGCATACCATGAAGCATTAAATATTTTTAAGAAAGAAGAAGCGCCGGATGTGTTTGCAGATATTCATCACCAGTTGGGGGTTATCTATGCAGAGTTGCCAGATGAAAATAAAAAAAGAAGTATATGGGCGGCTTTATCCGCTACCTCGTTTAACGAGGCTTTGGATTATTATAATAAAGTAGATTTTCCTTATGAATTTGGTATGATCTGTAACAACTTTGCCAATGCGTATGCAAAGTATCCGCAGGGTGGCAAATCAGATAATTTTGAAAAGGCATTGAATTTTTATGATGAAGCGTTATCTGTGCGCCCGGCTTTGCATTACCCTACTGAAAGGGCAGTTACATTATTAAATTATTTAGAAGCAAGCTGGAAAGTTGGTAACCCAGATGAGGAGTTCAATACAGAGCGGTTTAATGGCATGCTGGCAAAAGCAAATGAAATAAAAACACTTACAAATGATGAGCAATTAATTATTGAAACAGATAAACATTTGCTGTTATTAGAAGAATTGGAAAAGAGTTAAGCCCGGTTAGTAAATGATTAACAGCGTATAACAATGGCAGTAACTTTACTTTGTAAATGTACAGTTAAGTAATGGGGGAAATAAAAAATATAGAATTAAATATCAGTGCCTTAAACGCCAGCACCAGCGTAGCCGGTAATTTCGTAATGGTTCTGCAGGAAATTAACAGCACCCGGAGATTGCCTATAATCATTGGGCTTCAGGAAGCACAGTCTATCGCAGTAGCCTTAGAACAAATGCAACCCCTACGCCCTCTTACTCATGACCTTTTTTTAAATACCGTTGCAGCATTAAATGCAAGTCTGCAGCATGTAAATATCTGCAGCATAAAAGAGGGTACTTATATTTCCGTAATTGTTTTAAAAGACAGCCATGGGAATTTAATAGAAATTGATAGCCGCACTTCTGATGCCATTGCCCTCGCCATCAGGCAGAAATGCAGTATTTTCATTAATGAAAATTTGCTAAACCAAATGGCAGTTAGTGATCCTGAAGAGGGTAAAATTTTTTCGGATAAAAGAGGGCAATTGGAACAATATAGTTTGGAAGAGCTCTATGACATACTTTCCAATTTATTGGAAAAAGAAGATTACGAAAGTGCCAGTGCAGTACGTGATATTATTTCTAAAAAAGAACATGGTTAGCTAAAGCGCCTGCCCGTGCCGGTTCAGCAATGGGCCAGGTTTTATTTTAAAATAAAAATGCACATCTTTTTATAACTTTATAAAAAAAATAGATGAAACAGGTGCTGGATGATGAGGCATATAACGTGATGCTGTGTTTTTTGGATAACCAGC
Source organism: Ferruginibacter sp. (assembly GCA_040003485.1). Taxonomy (GTDB): domain Bacteria; phylum Bacteroidota; class Bacteroidia; order Chitinophagales; family Chitinophagaceae; genus Ferruginibacter. Next base: position 4,333 of record JBDUCK010000067.1, read on the forward strand.
ATTTTACTGAAAGGGCAGCGGAAGAAAGCAACCTGCTTTTTCTTAAAAACGATTGGTGGCTGGCAGATACGGCCGTAATTGATACTATTAATTACAAGAAAGGTGGTTGGGAAGTATATCTCACATTTGCCAATTATAAAAAACCACTGCAGTTAATTGTTCGCAAGATCATCCGGTGTTACAGTGAAGCAAAAGCTACAACCGCTGCACACTATATGCGCAGGTTAGCAGCAAAGGATCAGCGGGGAACATTAACGGTAACAATAAAAGACTTAAATCTTTGCATAAATTAAAACGCTATGGCAGCGACTGATACAAAGCAAAAAATATTAGATGCTTCATTACAATTATTTAATGAAAACGGGATCAGTTCCGTGCGTTTGCAGCAGATAGCCGATGAAACAGGAATTAGTGTAGGCAATCTTGCATATCATTTTAATAATAAAGAGGCCATTGCCGAAACGCTCATTACTACTGTTATCTCATCACTTCAGGAGTTGCTGAGGCAGTATGGCAAATACCCTCCGCTCCCCGACCTGGATTTCTTTTTTAAAACGTTTTACCAATTATCATCACAATACCGGTTTTTTAATTTTGATATTTTAGAAATAAAAAGAACTTTCCCTGCGTCTTATGAACTTCTTCAACCACTTTTTAATAAAGTAAAACTTCAGTTAGAAAGGCGTTTTGATCTTTGTTTGCAACAACGCTTATTGCAGAAAGATGCTAACATAAAAAATATAGCCGCAAACGTTTGGTTATTATTATTTTTTATGCCGGCAGAAGCACAGTTGAATGGAAAAAATACAATAACTGCACATCAATACCGGCGTAGATTGTGGAATTATTTATCGCTTTATTTTACGGCAAAGGGCAGCACAGAATACAGCACTGAAATTGAGCCCGAATTTACCGGTAGTTAGTTGTATAAAATTAATACTGGTGTTAAAATAATTTTTTTGCAAATATTTTTAGACCCGCCTTTTAATTTAATATTGAAAAGTAAAACCTCTGCTTGCTATGGCAAATATTTTATGGATACAAGGTGGGGCATGCAGCGGTAATACGATGTCTTTTTTAAATGCCCAGGAACCAACAGTAGTAGAACTGGTCACGGATTTCGGCATCAATATTATATGGCATCCCTCAATGGCTTTGGAGATTGGTGAGCAGGTAACACATATTTTGAACGATTGCGTTTCAGGAAAAATACATGTTGATATTTTTGTTTTTGAAGGAACGGTTATACAGGGGCCTAAAGGGAAAGGTACAATGAATTACTTATGTGAACGGCCCATGAAAGAGTGGGTAAAAGAACTTGCTGAGGTAGCGGAATATGTAGTAGCGATTGGTGATTGTGCTACCTGGGGTGGCATCCCTGCAGTGCCTCCAAACCCTACAGACAGTACAGGTTTACAATTTCATAAAAAACAAAAGGGTGGCTACCTTGGAGCAGACTTTATTTCAAAAGGCGGTATGCCGGTTATAAATATCCCCGGCTGTCCGGCCCACCCCGATTGGATCACACAGATACTGGTGGCCATTGCTACAGGAAGAATTAAAGATATACTGATAGATAGTTATCAGCGCCCTACCACTTTCTTCAGTGATTTTGTACAAACCGGTTGTACCAATGCACGGGCATTCGGCGAAAAAATTAGTGGCGGTTTTGGAAAACGTGGCGGCTGCCTGTTTTATGAAGTGGGTTGCCGTGGAGCAATGACACATGCAAGCTGCAATCGTATTTTGTGGAACAGGCACTCTTCTAAAACACGGGCAAATCATCCTTGTCTTGGCTGCACTGAACCTGGCTTTCCGCATCACGACCTGGCAAAAGGAAGTATTTTTAAAACATTTAAATATTTAGGATTTTTACCAAAAGAAGTAGCAACTGGTGAAAATAAACTTACGCATTATTTTAAATCAGGAATAGGTAAAGTTATTGGTTCGGATAAAAAAATGTTTGAAACAACGAAATAAAAAATTGAAACATAAAAACTACAAAGCATACAAGGATAGCGCACAGAATTCACTATTTTTTTTACTCCTTGTGATTTTGTCTTTGTATACTTAATGGTTCACAAAAAATAAAATAAGATGGTAACAAGAGAATTAAATATTTCACCAGTTGGCCGTGTAGAAGGAGACCTTGATGTGAATGTATATATGGAAAATGGAGTGGTAACCCGTGCGCATACACAGGCTTCCATGTTTCGTGGGTTTGAAAAAATATTGCAGGGCAAAGATCCACATTCGGGGCTATTGGTTACACCACGTGTGTGCGGCATTTGTGGCGGCTCTCATTTGTATTGTGCCTCTTCTGCTTTAGATACTGTATGGAAAACAACGCTGCCGCCCAATGCTTTATTATTAAGGGCTATCGGCCAGGCAAGTGAGAGTTTACAAAGTGATCCCCGCTGGTTTTATGCCATTTTTGCTACCGATCTTGCCAATAAAAAATTCTCCAATAAACCATTATACGATGAAGTGGTGAGACGTTGGTCTGCATTTGTTGGCTCATCTTTTAAAACTGGCCTGGAGGCAAGCAGCAAGCCTGTAGAAATTTATGCCATCTTTGGCGGCCAGTGGCCGCACAGCAGTTACATGGTGCCCGGCGGCGTAATGTGTGCCCCCACTTTAAAAGATATTACCAGGGCTCATGCTATTTTAAATCAATTTAAAAATGACTGGCTGGAACCGGTATGGCTGGGATGTTCCATAGACCGGTATATGCAGATACAAAGCTGGGATGAACTGATGGTTTGGTTAGATGAAAATGAAAGTCACCGCAATAGCGACCTCGGTTTATTTCTTCGTGTAGGCGTTGAGTTTGGTTTAGATAAATTTGGACAGGGCATAGGAAAGTATATCGCCTTCGGAACTTTTTTACACAAGGATAAATATAACCATCCAACAATTGAAGGACGTAATGAAGCATTGATCTGCCCCAGTGGTTTTTATGATGGCAAAAATTATGAAGCCTTTGACCACATGAAAATAAGAGAGCATGTAACACATAGCTGGTACGAAGATTATCCTGCAGCGCATCCGTGGAAGGAACCCATGCCGGAACCGATAGAATCGCAACATTTACATAATACAGATTTTAAATCTAAATATACCTGGAGCAAGGCTCCACGATACCTGGACCATAATGCGGAAGCTGGTCCGCTTGCAAGAGCAATGATGAATGCAAACCCGGCCAATTTAGCACATCAATATCAAGACCCGCTGTTTGGGGATATTATGGCCAAAAAAGGGCCCAGCGTTTTCGTTCGTTGTCTCGCCCGTATGCATGAAGCCACCCGTTTGTACATGAATATAAATAAATGGCTGAGCGAAATAAAACTGGATGATGAATTTTACATAAAGCCTGAAGAACGGGACGGTAAAGGCTTTGGCGCCAGCGAAGCCGTACGTGGCGCATTGGCACATTGGGTGGAAATTGAAAATGGCCTGATAAAAAATTACCAAATCGTGGCACCAACTACCTGGAATATTGGCCCGCAGGATGATAAGGGAAATCCCGGCGCTGTTGAAGCCGCACTAACGGGTTTGGAAATTGAAGATGTAAATGACCCTGTAGAAGTTGGTATTGTTGCCCGTTCTTTCGACAGTTGTTTGGTTTGCACCGTGCATGCACATGATGTAAAATCGGGGAAGGAACTGGCGAGGTTTAAACTATAAGTTTTACGTTTTAAAATTATAAACCCGTTGCTGATGTGGCGGGTTATTTTTTGGGACAAGCTTTGGTGCTACTATTAAACATCGTTTTGTCTCCAAGGGAGTCCTATGGACACTTCCTTGTACTGCAAAACTTCTTTTCAGCAGAAAAACGCCGGTAAAAATAAAAGCTGGTAAATAGAAAACATTTTCTAAGCACACTATTGCAAACATCTTTCATCATTACTTAAGCGTACCTTTTACGGGACAACCTGCCTGTCAACAAACTATTCTACTGCAATGCACGAGATATCTTTAGTAAGGAATATTTTTAAAACCCTGGAAGATGAATTTCCAGGGGAGATAGAAAAAGTGAGGGGCATTCATCTCAGGGTTGGGCTGTTGAGTAATGTACAACCCATTTTAATGCAAAATGCTTTTGAAGCAGTTTTGCAAGATGAACCAAAATACAATAGGGCAACACTTCATGTAGAGGTTTTAAATGTGCTGGTTCATTGCGATGAATGTGATAAAGACAGCGAAGTCCGGCAGTATAAGTTTGCCTGCAGTTATTGCGGCAAACCCAGTAAAAATATTATGCAGGGAGAAGAACTTTTAATCAGCAAGGTTGAATTTTCAGAAGAAGAAGTAATGTTGTAATAAATTATCAATTAAAAAATTATCAATTATTTATATGTCCACTCCAAAATCAAACAGGGCGCCCGTTGGTTCTGTGCAATGCGAAAATACTACTTTGAATTTGCTCAAGGCAAATGATTTTGTAGCCAAGGTTATCCGGGAGCGTTTGAACGATATGCTGGTAATTAATATTTGCTCTTCTCCGGGCAGCGGTAAAACTACCCTGATGCAGGAAACCGGTAAACTCTTGAATGGCAAATTAAATATGGCTGTCCTGGTTGGTGACCCTGAAACTGAAAGAGATGCCATCCGCATGAAAGAAGTTGGTATCAACGCCTTGCAGATAGTAACAGGCGGAATGTGCCATATAGAAGCCCAGATGATATTGCAGGCGTTGGACCATATTGATCTTACAAACGTTGATGTTTTGTTTATAGAAAACGTTGGTAACCTTGTTTGCCCTGCTGCATTTGATTTGGGCGAAGATTATCGTGTTACGGTAATCTCTGTTACAGAAGGCGATGATAAACCAAAGAAATATCCTCGCATGTTTTTAACCAGCGAACTAATGTTAGTTTCAAAAGCAGATTTACTGCCGTATGTTCCATTTTCGGTTGATGCTATTACGCAGGATGCAAGGGATATCAATCCTGATTTGGAAGTAATAACTATTTCCAGTTTAAAAGGAGAAGGTTTGGAGCAATGGTGTGATTGGCTGGTTAAAAAAGTGAAAGAGAAGAAATCAAATATGAAACATGAGTTATTAAATATGAAATAAAATTGGCTCATTAAAGGATTTCATAACTCATATTTCACCATTCATATTTAAATGCAAACATATCACATACATATCAATGGAATTGTACAGGGAGTTGGCTTCCGGCCACTTGTATATCAGTTGGCGGCTGAAATGAAATTGAATGGCCATGTAAAAAACGGAAGTGATGGAGTGCATGTTTTCTTTAATGCTTCAGAACAAGAAGCTGATTTGTTTTTTAAAAATATAATTCGTGAAGCACCACTGCAATCAAAAATAATCTTGTCCGCAATAAATAAAGTTGCCGATAAAAATTTTATCGGGTTTTCAATTCTTGTTGAAGATAATGATAGTTGCGAAAGACGGGTTTTACTTTCTCCTGATGTGGCCTTGTGTGCAACCTGCAAAATTGAATTGCATGATACAAATAACCGCCGCTACCGCTACCCTTTTATTACCTGCACTCAATGTGGGCCACGTTATTCTATAGTCAACAGTTTGCCTTATGAACGGCATGGAACTTCCATGCAAAAATTTACACAATGTAAAACCTGCAATGAAGAATATAATGCTGTAACGGACAGAAGATTTTTTTCACAAACAAATTCATGTGAAGATTGCGGAATAAAACTTAGTCTTCATAAAGATGATTCTTTTGTTTTAACCAGCAATACCAAAGATGTTTTGTCAAACATAAAAAATTTTTTACAACATGGAAAAATCATTGCCGTAAAAGGCATTGGTGGTTTTTTATTATTATGCGATGCAAATAATGAAGATAGCATTCAGTTATTGCGGAGCAGGAAAAACCGCCCCTTAAAACCTTTTGCTGTTCTCTATCCGGGCATTGACGAAACTAAAAATGATTTTGAAGTAAATAAAATTGAAAATGATTTACTGCAAAGTGCAGAAGCTCCAATCGTTTTACTTTACCCAAAACAAAAAGTTTTAAATAACCTTTCTGTAAAAAATATTGCACCGGGTTTAGAGCGATTGGGCGTTATGCTTCCCTACAGTCCTTTGCTAAGCTTGATTGCAACTGATTTTGGTAAGGCCCTGGTTGCAACAAGTGCAAACATATCCGGCTCGCCCATTATTTATAAAGATGAGGATGCGTTGGCTTATTTATTTGAAATAGCAGATTATGTTATTAGTTATAACCGTGATATTATTATTCCTCAGGATGACAGTGTGGTACAGGTTTCAGAATATTCCCACCAGCAAATTATTTTACGCAGGTCAAGAGGATATGCACCGTCATTTTTAGAATATAAACCACAGAAAAATAATACCATTCTTTCAACCGGTGCTTTTTTAAAAAGCAGTTTCACTTTATCAGTAAATGGGAATGTTTTTGTAAGCCAGTTTTTGGGGAGCAGCGAAAGTTATGAATCGCAGCAGATGTATAAAGATACATTGCAGCATTGGTTAAAGTTGTATGAAGTAAAACCTGAAATTATTATTACTGATTTACATCCAAACTATTTTTCTCATCAATATGCAATTGAACTGGCTGAAAAATATAAAGCAGAAATAAAATTCATACAGCACCACGAAGCACATTTTGCAGCAGTACTTGCTGAGAATAATTTGTTGAACACTACAGAACCTGTGCTGGGCGTAATCTGGGATGGTACAGGTCTGGGAGATGATGGAAATATATGGGGCGGAGAATTTTTTAAGTATGAAAATAGTGAAATGCTGCGTTGCTATCATTTCGATTATTTCCCCGCTATTGCCGGAGATAAAATGGCGCTGGAGCCACGTATTGCCGCATTATGTGCAACTAATGATAACTGGCCGCAGTCGGATAGACTGAAAGAAAAATTTTCTGATATTGAATGGAATATTTATCAATCACTGATTCAAACAACAACTCTTTTTTCATCGTCTGCAGGCCGGTTATTCGATGCAGTTGCTTCACTTTTGGGTGTATGTGACATACAAACTTATGAAGGCGAAGCTGCTATGTACCTACAGGCATTGGCAGAAGATTATGTTGATGAAAACGGTTTCACCATGGATGATTCTTATTTCAATGAAGGCTCACATTATTACCGCATCCCTACCGCAACTTTAATGCAGGGAATAATAATGGATATTAGAAAAGGAAAGCAACGAAATTATATCGCGGCGAAATTTCATTACTCATTAGTATGTCTTATTGATATTGTCGCAAAAAATATTGGTGTAGAAAACATCTGTTTCAGTGGTGGTGTTTTTCAAAATGCTTTGCTGATTGACTGGATAAAAAAAGAATATAGTAGCAAATACAAACTATTTTTTCATCAAAACTTATCATCCAATGATGAAAATATTTCTTTTGGTCAAATGGTATTTGTTGACAATGAAATAAAAAGTATTAGCAGGGAAGATTTAAAAGGTAAAGGGATAGAAGAAAACCTGCAGACAGAAGAAACGTTTGCAAATCTAAAATCACAAATCATAAATCAATAATCATGTGTTTAGCAATTCCCGGAAAAATTCAATCAATTGACCTTCTTTATGGAGGAGCAGTAAAAATGGCGAAAGTTTCTTTTGGTGGTATCATTAAAGAAGCCTCGCTGGAAATGGTTCCCACAGCAAATGTTGGTGATTATGTGCTGGTGCATGTAGGTGTTGCCATAAGCAAAGTAAATGAAGAAGAGGCAGGCAAAGTATTTGGCTATTTAAAGGAGGCCGGGGAGTTGGATGAACTGTATGACACAGAATTGAATTGATAATTGATAATGGTGCAATGGAGAATGTTTTCAATTCAAAATATTGTTATAGTAAAAAAAACTTCACAGGAAGAAGGATTATGCCATTAATTAATATCCTGTGCAATCAATTTTTAAATTCAAAATTTACTGGTTAAATAAACCTTCACGATATAAGCAATTATCAATTAACCATTAATTAATTATCAATTATATGAAATACGTTTCAGAGTTTCGTTCACCGGAAATAGTTGATGCTCTTTTAAAAGAGATCATGCAAACAGTAAAAGGCAACTGGAACATTATGGAAGTGTGCGGCGGGCAAACACATTCGCTGGTAAAGAATGGCCTGCTGAATATGTTGCCATCAAACATACAAATGATACATGGGCCAGGTTGCCCGGTATGTGTAACACCTGTGAGCCTGATTGACAAAGCCGTTCATCTTGCAATGGAACATAATGTAATTCTTTGCTCGTATGGTGATATGATCCGGGTGCCTGGCAGCGGTATGAGTTTGCTGGAAGCAAAAGCCAGGGGCGCCGATGTGCGCATTTTATATTCACCATTGGAAGCGGTAAAAATTGCTAAAGAAAATCCACAAAGAGAGCTTGTATTTTTTGCTGTAGGTTTTGAAACCACGGCACCTGCCAATGCACTTTCCGTAATACATGCAAAAAGAGAAGGGGTAAAAAATTATTCCATTCTTGCATCGCATGTATTGGTTCCGCCGGCCATTGAAGAAGTAATGAATGATG
>JBDUCK010000332.1:0-3780 GCA_040003485.1 Ferruginibacter sp.
ACCAATTCAGTTTCCAAATGGCTGATTGCTTTAGTCATTGTAACTATCGTATCTTCTAAGATAACTTTTAATTCTTCGGACATAGTATAAGTTATAATTGGTTGCAAATCTATAAAAATCTGCTGTTATACCGTGCCCTAAATAAAGTTAAACTTGTTTGTTAATAAATTGGGAGGAATATTTTAGTCTGCTTCCACTGCTTCAGGAATAAGGCTAAGCACTTTGTGGGATTTAATAATTTCTGGTTCTGCCAATTTTTTAATAACTATTGTTTTTGTTTTTTGGCGCAGGTAATAAACGATGCCAATTAAACTTAAAGAAGCTATAAGTAAAGTGCCAATAATAACTGTACAATCTAAATTGCGCATTAAAAAGGCCGCAGTTATAAATAATAGTGTAGCAGAAACACAGGACAATGTAATTTTTCTATGTGAAAAACCAAGGTCTAATAAAAAATGATGAACATGAATTCTATCTGGACTAAAAGGCGAGCGCCTGTTTAAAATACGCAATCCAAATACCCGTAAAGTATCAAATAGAGGAATACTTAAAATGGCAAATCCAATGGCAGGCGAGGCATGAATAGGGAATTTTGCATCAGGCGCACCAGCAATCGCTATAAATTTAATAACAAGAATAGAGTTAATAAGCCCAATCAGCAACGAACCTGTATCCCCCATGAATATTTTGGCAGGAGAAAAATTGTAAATTAAGAATCCCAGTATGCTTCCAGCCAGGGAAAATGCCATAACACCATAAGTTATCTGGCCTGCGTAAAAGAAATAACTGCCAAATACAATTGTGGTAATCAGACCAAGACTACCAGCCAGGCCATCTATACCATCTATCAAATTGAATGAATTGGTAATAACAATAATTGTAAAAAAAGATAATATTACACTCGCATAATAAGGTATTTCATAAATGCCTAAAAATCCATGCATATTATTGATGGAAATACCTCCAAATTTAATAAGAATACCTGCTGCAATTAACTGCCCAACAAATTTTTTGCTGGCAGATAAAATCATAACATCATCTTTTAATCCAAGAAAAAAGATAACAATAGCAGCAGCAACAAAATATTGAAACTCAAAATTTACCCCGGCAGGAACACCCATAAGGCATGCAATAATAAAGCCCGCAAAAATACCCAAACCGCCTAATGTAGGGATAACAGTTTTATGTACTTTTCTTTCATCTGGTTCGTCAAACAGTTTCTTTGCCTTGGCTACCTGTATAATTACAGGTATAGAAAAGAAGGTGATTATAAACGCTAGGGCGGTACTAAGTAATATATTATCCATGCAAAAGGTTTAAGTAAAACCAGGTTATACAAATGTATTAAATATGTTTTGTAGAAAGAACTTTTACGTTTATTAATTGGTTTATCCTACTCCCAATTGAGTATGCTACAAACTTTAAACCAAAATTTTAGTAAGAGTAAGTTGATAAAATAACGATGGTTTTATAAACTTATTATTAAAGCAGTAGATTTCAGGTGTTTTTCTTTTGAATGTGCTATGTTTTAAAGTACGTTTGCATTTCTATTAAAAATGATGGTAAAAAAATAAAAGAATGAATAATTTAAAAGAAATAGCAGCTCAGATACGGAGAGATATTGTAAGGATGGTGCATGGCGTGCAAAGTGGCCACCCGGGTGGGTCTTTGGGTTGTGCAGAATATTTTACAGCACTTTATTTTGAAATTTTAAAGCATAATCCCGATTTTAAAATGGATGGAAAGGATGAGGATCTGTTTTTTCTAAGTAATGGACATATTTCCCCGGTTTTCTACAGTGCTCTTGCCAGAAGTGGGTATTTTCCTTTGGCTGAACTGGCTACTTTCCGAAAAATAAACAGCCGTCTTCAGGGTCATCCAACAACACATGAGCATTTACCTGGTATACGTGTTGCCAGTGGTTCATTAGGCCAGGGAATGAGCGTGGCTATTGGTGCTGCACTTGCAAAAAAATTAAATAAAGACAGCAATACGGTGTATTCGTTGCATGGAGATGGAGAATTGGATGAAGGTCAAAATTGGGAAGCCATTATGTTTGCCGGTTCAAAAGCGGTTGATAATTTAATATCTACCATTGATTGGAACGGGCAGCAGATAGATGGACCAACTAAGCAGGTGATGAAATTAGAAAGCCTTCATGCAAAGTTTGAAGCGTTTAACTGGGAAGTTATGGAAATGGAAGGGAATGATATGGATGCTGTAGTGGGTGGATTGAAAAAAGCAAAAACGTTATCGGGCAAAGGGAAGCCGGTAGTCATATTAATGAAAACTATTATGGGCAAGGGGGTGGATTTTATGGAAGGACATCACGAATGGCATGGTGTAGCACCTAATGATGAACAACTAAAAAGCGCATTGGCGCAATTACCAGAAACACTGGGCGATTATTAGAAAAGAGTTGGTATTAAGTATAAAGTAAGTAAAGTAAATAAAGTAGAAAAGGCAATCTCAAAAATGAGGTTGCCTTTTTTTTAAAAAGAAATTAAAATATTCGTTACCAAGTACTTTATATACTATATATTTTCTTCCTTCTTTACCTCAACTCTATTGGCTGCCTCGCTGCTTTATAAGCTGGTAACCACGAAGCGATAAAAGCAATTGCCACGGCGGTACCGGCAACCAATAAAAAATCTGTTGATACAAGTTTTACCGGAAAATAATTTATCAGAAATGATCCGCCCTCTAATTTAATAAGCCGGAATTTTATCTGTACAAGACATATGATAATGGCTAATAAAATACCACCCGTAGCACCTATTATGCCAAGCAATAAGCCTTCACTTAAAAATATTTTTTGAATAACTAATCTATTGCTGCCCATGCTTTGTAAAATGCTGATGTCTTTTTTCTTTTCCAGTACGAGCATGGTAAGGGCACTTACCATATTGAATGCGGCAATAATCAGTATCAAAGTAAGTACTGCATAAATGGCCCATTTTTCCAATCGCATAGTGCTGTACAGGTTTGTATTTTGTTGGTAGCGTGACTGCACTATATAATTGCCTGAAACAATTTTTTGCAGACCTGTCTTACTAACTTCGATATCTGACCCTGGAACAAGTTTTATCTCTGCAGCAGAAAATTCATCTGTTGCAAAACCCATTTGTTGTTTTATAAAATTGATGTTGGTAATGGCATAATTATTATCAAAATCCTGTTGAATAGCAAATACACCTGTAGTGGTAACATTCCCCTCACTTAAAGAAGAGAATGGATCTGTAGATGCGATTCCTTTTTTTGGTAAAATGATGGTGAGGTTATCAGTGGCAAATGCAGGATTGATATTTATGCCCGCGGCATTTTGTATGCCGGAACCTACAATAATTGAAGGGCTATCTATTGTACCGGTTTTAAAATCGCCGGAAATAAGCTTTGACGGAACACCACTAACTGCATTAAAGTTTTCATCTACCCCTTTTAAACGCACTACAGTTTGCGCATCCCCGTTTTTAAGCAAAGCTTTATCTTCAGCAATCATTGAAATAGCGTGTACATAAGGCTGTTGCTTTATCTGCTGTATTTGTGCAGAACTTAAAATAAAAGTTTTTCCTTTTGCAGGAGTAATTTTTAGATCAGTATAAAAAGAAGAATATAATGATTTTACCAGATCTTCAAAACCATTAAATACACTTAACACTAAAACCTGGCAACAGGTTGCAAATGCAATAACGGCAGTAGTTACCCATGCAATAATATTAATGGCATTGGCAGTTTTTTTTGCTTTAAAATATCTCCAGGCAAAACTTAAGTACATGGTGA
>JBDUCK010000333.1:0-3765 GCA_040003485.1 Ferruginibacter sp.
TTTATCTCGTGCCTGCCCGGCACCCCGGCGGTATGATAGTGCCCAAAATATTGATGATGATCCTGAATCGTTCTTATTACATCCCCTTCATTTATCTGCATGTGATAAATATCATACAGTAATTTAAAATTTTCACTGCCCAGCCTTTTGCACAATTCAATTCCCCAGGCACTTTTGTCACACATATAATCGTGATGATCAATTTTGCTGTTAAATAATTCCATCTGGATAATTACGCCATGTTGTTCTGCCAGCGGCATTATTTTTTTTAAACCTTCTACACAATTTTTTAAACCAGTTTCATCATCCATGCCTTTTCTGTTTCCGCTGAAACAGATCAGGTTTTTATAACCTGCTTTTGAAACCAACGGAATAGCTTCTAAAAAATCTTTTATCAGCCACTCATGATTTTCTGTATGGTTCCAGCCTTCGGTCAAACTGATTTTACCTGCAGTATAACACATCGAACATACAATGCCATGTTGCTGAATGGTCGGCCATTCCTTTGGGGTTAAGAGATCAATGGCAGATAAACCCATTTTTTTTACAATCCCACAAAGCTCATGCAGCGGTAAGAAATTATATGTCCAGTAACAAACAGAAGGATTGATATTTCCTTTTAATTTTTCAACTTTTTCCAATTCATCTTTTACCGTAAATGAGGATAGCGAACCCAATGCTCCAATGCTTACTGAGCCTATCGCCATTTGTTTGATCACTTCTCTGCGGTTTGTTTTTTTCATCTTACATATTTGCCGGCAATACCTCAGCCTGTTTCTTTTCATTTTTAAATAGCAATGCAAAAATCAGGAATACAACTATTGCAATGCCCGATGGAATAAGCCAGATCATTTTATAATCAAAGGCATTTTCCCCAAGTTTATATTGATCCGTTATTAAGCCTGCCACCCAAAATCCTATCAACATGCCAACACCATATGTGGCAAGTGTAATTAAACCCTGCGCTGCACTTTTAAATTTTTCTCCGGCTTTTGCATTGGTATAAATCTGCCCGGATACAAAAAAGAAATCATAACAAACACCATGCAGTGCAATGCCAATGAGCAACATAAAACTAAGTTCTCCTGCATTGCCGTAAGCAAACAAGGCGTAACGCACAGCCCAGGCAAGCATGCCTACCAGAATTGTTTTTTTAAATCCATATTTTGAAAAGAAAACCGGCAGCAATAAAAGAAACAGCACTTCGGAAATTTGCCCGATCGTCATTTTACCGGTAGGATTAGTAACCCCGATATTGGATAAAAATGAATTTGCATTTTGGTAATAAAAAGCCAACGGAATACAAATAAGTATGGATGATATAAAAAATATTAAAAAGTTTTTATCCTTCAATAATTTTAAGGCATTCAGGCCAAGCATTTCTGTAACACTTACTTTTTCTCCGGTGCTTTTCTTTGGTGGTGTTTTAGGTAGTGTAAAACTAAATAAACCCAATACCAGTGAAGTAATGGCCGACATCAAAAAAGTATTTTTCAGAAAACCAGATTCTGCGTTTTCTTTTGCGTCCCAATGAAACAAATAACTTATAGCAAGCCCGGCCATTATCCAGCCAATAGTGCCCCAAACCCTGATAACAGAAAATTCTTTTTCGGGATTACCCATTTGGTTAAATGCTACAGAATTAACCAAGGCCAGTGTAGGCATATATAAAACCATATAGCCAAGTACATAGGGATAGAACGCACCCATATCTGTTGACTTGTACATCTGGTACATAAGCACAGCCCCGGCAATATGCAGTATGCCCAGGATCTTTTCTGCATTAAAAAAACGGTCAGCAATTAAGCCGATAATAAATGGCGCAATGATAGCTCCCCAGGATTGCGTAGAAAAAACACTTGCGCTTTGTACCCCTGTGGCATGCAGATTATTATTAAGGAAAGTCCCAAGGGTTACAAACCATCCACCCCATATAAAAAATTCAAGGAACATCATAAAAGAAAGCTGCAATCTAATCGTTGACTTCATATAGCAATTGTTTTGTGGCAGATGGGTAGCAACCCGATTTGTTTCAGTAAATATAATTTTAAAAATCCTAAAAACCGTTCAATCATAAAAAAAAACAGCGCAACCGTTTGCAATAGTTTACTAAAAAAATTTTCTTTTAAAACTTATTTAATTTCTAACTTCCATTATTAAAGCATTTGTCAATATGGGAGATCTTCAGATAAAAATTCAACCAAAAAAGTATGATGTTATAATTGTAGGAAGTGGAGCCGGCGGCGGAATGGCAGCTTACCAATTAAGCAAGGCCGGTTTAAAGGTTTGCCTTATAGAAGCCGGCGCAATGTACGATCCCCAGAAAAATATTACTCAATTAAAATGGCCTTATGAAAGCCCCAGGCGTGGCGCCAGCACTAAGTTTCGCCCCTTTGGCGATTTTGATGCCTGCTATTATGGGTGGGATGTGGAAGGCGAACCTTTTACCAAAGAGAGCGGTACAGACTGGATGTGGTGGCGGGCCCGGATGCTTGGTGGAAGAACCAATCACTGGGGAAGAATATCGCTTCGGTTTGGGCCAAGAGATTTCAAAAGAAAAAGCATTGATGGCCTGGGAGACGATTGGCCGATTGGATATGAAGACGTAAAGCCTTACTACGATGCCATTGATAAAATGATCGGTATTTTTGGTACTAACGAAGGGCTGCCCAATGATCCGGATGGTATTTTTTTACCACCGCCCCGCCCACGCCTGCATGAAATGATCATAAAAAATGGCGCTGGCTTATCTGGTGTTCCCGTTATTCCTTCCCGGCTTTCTATTCTTACAAAAAAAATTAATGATGAGAGAGGCGCTTGTTTCTTTTGCGGCCAGTGCAACAGAAACTGCAGCATGGCAAAAGCCGATTTTTCAAGCACAAATGTGTTGATCTACCCAGCCTTAAAAACAGGTAATGTTGATATAATAAGTAATGCTATGGCCAGGGAAGTGCTGACTGATAAACAAGGATTGGCAACCGGTGTGTCCTATATCAACAAAGAAGATATGCAGGAATACCAGGTAAATGCAAGAGTGGTAATTGTTGCGGCCAGTACCTGCGAAAGTGCCAGGTTATTATTGAATTCAAAATCGGACCGGCATCCTAATGGGCTCGCCAACAATAGCGATGTAGTGGGCCGGTATTTACACGACAGCACCGGCGCAGCCGTTGGCGGTGTGTTACCACAATTGTTTGACAGGAAAAGATATAATGAAGATGGTGTAGGTGGCATGCATGTATATTCTCCCTGGTGGGGCGATAATAAAAAATTAGATTTCCCGAGGGGATATCATATTGAATATTGGGGCGGGCAAGGGATGCCGTCATACGGCTTCAATTGGGGAATAGAAAATTTAAATGGAAAACACCTGGTGCATGGCAAACAGAAAGAAGCTGGCGGCTATGGGGCATCGTTAAAAGAAGACAACCGCTTTTTTTATGGCGCAAGCGTTGGCATGGCCGGCCGTGGCGAAGCTATTCCATTGTATGACAACCGTTGTACGATTGACGAGAATATGGTGGACAGCTATGGCATTCCGGTATTAAAGTTTAATGTAAAATGGACTGATAATGAAATTAAGCAAGCCAAACACATGAAGGAAACTTTTAAAGAAGTAATGCATAATATGGGGGCGGTAATTACCTGGGGCGGTGATGATGATGAGAAAAATAACTGGGGATTAAGTAAACCCGGTGAGATCATTCACGAAGCCGGAACGGTGAGAATGGGGAATGACCCTAAAAAAAGTGCGCTTAATAAACA
>JBDUCK010000334.1:0-3758 GCA_040003485.1 Ferruginibacter sp.
CTTCACGGGCAGTAGTTACTTCTGCATACATTTTATTATCTAAAGTATAAATTGTACTGAAGTCTGCAGCAAAATCTGTGTTGGTAACGGTTAAAGGATTATGAATAGTTCTTGCCACTACGATGCCGGCAACAGCTCCACCAGTAATTCCGCTCACCTGACCAGCTGATAGGACACTCAGCTCTGTATACTTAACGGTTGCAATACTTTTTTTTCTGGCACCAACGTTATTTGACCCATCGTTTGTATTTATAACTTCTACAAACATTTTATCATTTGCATAGATCACATTGTTTGCATTAGTACATTCGTTTACCGGTACTTCTAATATCCGGAAACCATTATTTTCGTCAGCAGCAGATTCCTGAACGTTTACAACTAAAGTGTCTGCATTTACAGTAACTGCATAGGCACCCGGCTGAATATTTTTTATTGAAAAACTTCCGTCGGCATTTGTTTTAGAAGAGTTAGAAATATCAGATCCTTTTTTTGCAGCAGCCATATCCGAGCTTGCTTTATAATAATCATACCCTTTTTTTGAAAGCCAGGCGGAAATAAGTGCATTATTTTCTACAGGGAGTTTATAAAAAGATATATCTGCTCCAGCCAGGGAATTTTCTGCACTTGCACCACATTGATTAATGCCTGCGCCCTCTCTTTTTTGGTAGGCAAAGGCAGTGAGGTAATTATCAACTGTTGATAATGGTTGTCCCACTCTATCATCCAGGTCGCTTTCCGATGTTTGCTTTGCCGCAGAAATTAATTTTATTTGCTCAGGGTTAAAAACCAATACATCACTATTAGTATTTGAATTATCTGTGCCTGTGGGCGATTGAGCAGCCATCCGGTCATTTTTAATGTTGCTCTTCGTTTTCACTTTCCCATAATATTCTTCATACGTATTTGTATTCGCATTTGCCATGCGATCATTTTTAATATTACTTTTAGTTTTGACACGGCCATTAGGTGCTTCACCATTACCATCAGAAACTACTTCTGTAATGCTAATATTTGAAGTAGTTCTTCCCGAAGTGGGTGTTGATTGTTTACCGATATTCAATTGCAGCCCAATAGAAGCCTGCACAAAATTATTTTTTGCTGTAAAATATAATGGGGCTATACCTTTCTCTCTATCGAAATTATAGTTTACCTGACCCGTGTTAGCGCCAAAATAATTTGCTGAAAGTTGCAGATCAACCATTTTAGTGATGGAAAAATTAAGCCCGGCCCCAACGTTATAGGCAATCGCATTTTTATTATCGCCAGCCTGGTTTACATAAATATTATTTACTACTCCGTTCTCTTTATAAATAACGGCGTATTGGGACGGTTCATTAAATGCATATCCGCCCTTTGCCCATAAATTAATACTAAAATGGTCTTTTTGATAGGATGCTACCGGTCCTGCTAAAAAATGTGTGCTTTTAAACAGCGACTCTTTAAATGTAAGACCTGAAACCGGGAACCGATATTTTTGTGCAAGCGCCTGGCCTATTTCTTTATATTTTTCATTTGTGCTTACAGCATTAAGATAGCCGACATAAACTCCCAGACCGGCTTTGAAATTTTTTCTTCCAAAAACATAATTAAGATGATTGCCAAAATGAATGCCGGTGCCGGTATGGGTTTCATTGGTTCCATTGCTGTTAACAGGTAAAGAGATACCAGCCTGCATTACGGATTGCAAGGAAGACTGGGCTGAAACTGTACCGGACATTAATAACAATATGCCGATATAAGGCAAACAAAGATTTTTCATGTAATAGATTTAGTTATTAAGGGTGTCAACAGGTAAAATCGGATAACTATTATACAATTGTACATGCTACTAAATCTTTATATAACGTCGGAACCTTAAGTATATTGGATAAAAAAAAACTAATACGATTTTGATGGAGGTATGATGAATGAGGGGTTGATGATTATTGCTGAAAAACTAAAAGGATGCAAAGGGATTGTCGATTAGCAAGTAAAAAAATTATCCATTATAATTTTATATCCCGTTCATTATCCCAGTCTGCTTTTATTGTAATTTTTTCGGGCAAAGTAATAACTCTTTCGGGTTGTAGTTTTTTATCATAATCTCCCGGATCCCAAATACCATTTTGATTTGTATCGTATAAAATCCTTATTTCAAACTGGCCCGGCTGAAAAAGTTTATTGCTCCATTCAGCGCCGGTAAGCGGATAGCTGTATTTAATATTTTCATTTTCTACAAATTGCAGTACGGGATGTTTGCTGATATCAAGATTTTTAAACCGAAGAATAACCTTGCCGTAGTCTTCTGTTTTTTTTGTGATAAATTTCAGCGTATCGGTTTTAAAAATGGTATTACCGGAAGAGTCTGTTAATGCTTCTTTGGGAAGCAACAAAATATAGTTTGATTCCGGCTGCCAGGGAACGGACACACTGATTATTTTTGCGGTGCTATCCAGCGATATTTTAGCATTGGTTAACGGGACATAGTTAGTATCGGTAATAATAATTTTTTGAGTGTCAACTAACTTAAGGCTGTTATTGAAACTAAGCTGCAATGGCTGTAAGAGGCTCTGGGTCTTTTGATCAAGGTTATTTGTGTAGCGTAATTTTTTTTCTATGACCGGTTTTTTAGCGATGCCTGCCGATGTTTTTGGCACTTCCTTTTCCAATGCAGATGCATACAGCGTTACAGCAGGTGTGTTTTCGGAAACAGAAATTATGGTGTCAGTAAAAGCAAATACTTCCGTTTTTGAATTATAGGTTTTTCCGCCGTCGCCATCTTTTAAAGCATATACTTTAAATTTATCTGCAGGAAGATTTTCAAAAATAAAACTGCCATCGCTTTTTACTTTTGCTATGTAGTTTGGTTTTCTTTTTATTACGGTACTATCATCGGCATTGCTATAAAGCATAGCAATAATGGTGGTATCTGTTTTGCCGGTTTCTGCCAGGAAAACTTTACCACTGAAAGAAAGGGAATCAATAGTATTGCCGGTAGAAAAAAGATAAGTGAAATTCTGAAAAATATTACTCTCATTAATATCCCTGATAGCATTACCAAAATTTATGCTATAAGTTGTATTTGGCAAAAGGCTGTCTTTAAATTTTACGGTAACATTTTTTAAATTATATAAAACTACCGGGCTGTTTTTTTGTACGGGAGATATCAGCAGGTTGTTCTGTAAATCCTGTACATCTATGTATTCATCAAAATTGAGGGAAATCTTATTGCCTTTGAAGTTGAGGGTTTCTTGTTCCGGGATGGCTTTAATTAAAACGGGTGGCAGCGTATCTCTTGGTCCACCGGTAGGAACACCTATTTGAGCACAGCCGCTATTGAAAGTGGAAATGGCATAACAGCAAATCAGCAGTCCTGTAAAAAACCCAATATAATTCTTCATCTACTTTTGCTATTATAAATTTTGGGTGAAGTTATTGCAAGATTTCAAGCCATGGCATGCTGAATGATAAAGTTTCGCAAAGAATTTGCATATTATTCTTCCTCTTCCAGGTCATGTAAAGCTACCGCCAGCTTATTATTTTTTACAAAATTGCACCAGTGGCAATCTTCTTTGCCGCAGCCTGTATAAAAATCACGGTGCTGAATTTTCCCCCACACCTCAGTTAATTGCTGCTTTACCGTTTCTGTATCGGCAGGGGTAATAATAATTTTTTCTTTCCTATATTCCTTCTTTTTATCCGGCTCTACAAAATCAAATTCAGTGCTGATCACCTGCCAGTCTTTCTGCTGGTAATTATCTATTATAATTTTATAAAAA
>JBDUCK010000335.1:0-3751 GCA_040003485.1 Ferruginibacter sp.
AGGAGTGGATATTTTATCATGGATTAAAAGTAAAAATATTTATGGCAATTTTTGTATTCACCGTAGATAATCTGATTTATAAACGAATAAATAAGTAATATATTTCCTGAAAAATATATTGCATTATGCTTCAATAACCATTTGCAAAAAACGGAGAAGTATATTTACGGGAATTTAATAACCCCATCGCCAAAAAGCCTGTTTGGAAATTATTGGGATCTCTTCTTTAACGGGTACACATTGCTGATATCATTTTTTATACGGTCCAGCAAGGCCTGAAACTGCAGGTCAATTTCGTTCAAAAGCCTTTCGGTTTCCATTGCGGTTGGGCCACTAACTTCTATATTTTTAAAGATATCTTTTGAGGGCGTTATTACCCATTTTTGCCCCCGTTCTTTTTCAGCTATTGATACATTGTCAATATTGTAACGATAACCATTGCCAACAGTTACCAGGGTATATTGATACCGCAATTTTTTTATAACAGGATATGGAGTTGAGAGTATTATGATACCAGGAGTTGTTATGCTGCTGTCGCCATCATAATGAAGATCATTATGCTTTATGTAGGTTGCAAGAGCTTTTTTTGCCCTCATTGATATTTCATGCCTATCTATATCTTTTAAGTTTACCTTACCTGAATACACAATATTGTCATCTACAATATGAACTGTTTGGCAGGGTGCCGATAATGGAAATAATAAAAACAATAACAGGTATCTCATTTTTTTAAAATTGAAAGCCAAAGCTGATCAGTAATAAATTTTTTTCTTCCTCAGAATAAGTAAGACTGCCCGTTACCAGCAGTTTATTAAAAGGTGCCAGCCAGATGCCACCGCCATATCCATCGTGCCATTTGGCGGAGCTTTCCTTATCGGCCCATACCCTTGCCACATCATTAAAACCTAACAGGCCAAACGGGCCTTTAAAAAGGTAAAGGTTTACATCGCCCATGTACCACCGCAATTCTGTATTGTTATAAGCACGGCTTCTGCCGGTGAAACGTTGTATGCGATAGCCCCGGAGATTTTCTTTAAAGCCAAGGGTTTGTCCCTGGTAAAACTGGTAGTCGCCAAAGTTGTGACCGGCACCAAAGGCTGAAGCAAAGACCAGGTGTTTTTTAGCCAAAAAATCGGTATAAAAAGAAAAGTTTGCCGTTGCTTCCGTGTGTTGATTGCTGTAATTATTTAACCCAAACAAGGTTTGAGCCACCACATTAAAAAATATTCCCCGTGTAGGAAAAAGTTTATTGTTCCTGGTATTTACTTCCAGGCCTAATTCTGCGCCAGCATAGTATTGTGTTTTTAAAGCTGCAGTTGCCAATGGCAGACCGGGATAAACGCCATCAATATATGTATCCGTGTTATCCTCACGCTTCACACTATAATATTGCAGCAGCGGGCCAGCTTTTAAAGTGAGCCATGATTTTACAGAATCCCTGAAGGAAAATGACAGGTTTCCGAGGCTGTAATGCGCTAAGTAATATTTATGTTTGGAGGGTTTAAATTGATCATTAATGCTAGTATTACCTATACCATAAAAAGCGGTTCTGCTGGTGGGCAATTTAAGATCGCCGGAAATCAGCAAGCTGGTATGTTTTAATACCTGCACAAAATTGCCAGCATATTTTATATGATAGGAAGATGAGTTAATAGCCCTTGTAACAAAAATTTTCTGGCTGGAGCGGTAGGGGCTCAACCTAAAACCCTGCGGTGTAGAACTGAATTTTACGCCTAAAAATAAGCCGCCATCACTGGCATATTCAAATGCAATTGAGGGAGATTTTTTATCGTATAAATAACCGAGCCTGGTATAAATATTATTCAGCGGGTCATCTTTAATCTTATTTTTAATACCTGTGCCCACTATGCTATTCTGTTCAAAAGAAACATCGTATGCTAATATCTTTTTTGCATCACCCGTATTACTGAATGTATCATTTCCAGGCCCGCCGATAAGCCGCAATTTAATATCCTTATTATCCCCGGATAAAATAAATTTATCATCTGCTTCCAGGCCATACATTCTTATCTCCTCTGTTTCTGCCGGATCAAAAAGCCTGCTATAAATAATTGTGTTGCCAACCTTGCCGGTACTATCAGCACCCATTACAGTGACCAGTACTTTACCATCTGTGTTTTTTAAAACAGAAAAAGAGTCAGAAGAATTAGTACCAACAATGGAAACGGTATTAGAAAGAAACCGGTAATACTTCATCATGTCAGCTTTAAAGAATCGCCGCTTTTCTTTCAACGTTTTAATTATTTTTTCAGCAGCATAAGATTGTATTTCTACCGGCTGCATATGCATTGCAGTTTCAATTACTGAATCTGTCATGGCAAGCAGGAAAAGATCAACCTGGCTGCTCCATTGCCCGGCTGATAATTCATTTAAAAAATAACGGTCAAAGTTTCTGGCAGGCCGGTTAAAAGTTTGAATATGCTCTGCTTTTTTATGAAATCCTTCCAGCTCCGGCAAAATATTTTTGTTCTTTGCAATATGAGGAATGGCCCCCATATTTATAAAAAAAACCTGGTCTCTATCCTTGGGTACGGGATAATAAGTTTTACTTTTTTCATCATCAACTACCAGCCATTCCCACTGCTCTTCATGCCTGTCAAAGTCCATCATAAAATTATCCAGCAAACGAGCCTGCAGCACAGCCTGCTGATCTACTTTTGCATTATTATTGGCCACTTTATAAAACAATTCTTCACTACTGATGAGTTTAATTTTTTTTGCTTCCTCATTTTTAAAAAAAGTAACGGGTTGCTTTTCTTCCATCAGCACCAGCAGGTTTTTATATTTTTTTCTGTACTCCCCCAGTGCTGCATCATCAGCTATAAATACCAGGCTATCTTTAAAATACGGTACCTGGGCAGCCCGGGATAATACAGCAGCAGATAGTGCCCCATAAGGATAGGACGCAGAAATTGCATCGGTTACTATTTCTTCGGCAATGGTGTGCTTGAGACCGGGGGGAACGGCACCTCCAGGAAATTTTTTTATGGACCGTAATGACCATTCTCTACCTGTAGCATCTTTAACCTTTAATGTATGGGTTTGTTTTCCCCCGCCTTCTTTGGTAGGGGTAAGTCCGCCACAAGCGGTTTGTAAATGCAGTACGGGAACTTTAACCGGCTGTAACCACTCCTTCCTGTAATTTTTGCCCAAAAATATCTTTTTAAAAGCGCTTGCATGTAAACCTGTGTTGGCAGCAACAGAGATAGAATCTGCAAAATCAGCAGTAGCATGCGGTTTCTTTTGGCAAAACCCTACCATAGTAGAGAAAGAAAATAGTACTAAAACAAGGGTAAACTTTATGATTTTCATTAAAAAAAACAAACCGGTTTAATTAATTGATTCGCCGTAAATATAGTATTTCAAACACTATGCCAGAGGAAATTCAGATATTATTGGATTATGTCAGCGTCGTAATAAGTTACAAATTTACAGGTCCTGCAAAGCAATACGCCGCTTCTTTTTTAATGCTTTAAAATGCGAAGGCGCTAAGCCGGTTACTTTTTTAAACTGGCTGGAAAGGTGAGCTACACTACTATAATTTAATTTATACGCAATTTCTGTAAGTGTATAATCATTAAACAGGATAAGTTCTTTTGCTTTCTCCACCTTTAATGCAATAATATACCGCTCAATTGTACTAGCCTGCATAGCAGAAAAAAAAGTTGCTAAATAAGAATAACTGTAATTTAACCGCTGGCTCAGGAACCTGGAAAAACTGGTGGGAAGT
>JBDUCK010000068.1:0-12667 GCA_040003485.1 Ferruginibacter sp.
ATTTTTATAATATAATTTTCATTCACCCGGTAAATGCCGATCAATTCACAAACCATAATAATTGTGTACTACTTCCTGTTATTTCTTTGTTTAAAAAAAGTAATACTAGACTTCCAGGCTTTAAATAAAAGCCCCATAATGGTTTGCTGTACAAGAGTGCGACGCAAGGCTGTTGCCATGAAAATATATGGCTGGTTACCAAAAAATAAAACCCGTTCTTTTCAGAACGGGCTTCATTATCAGGTTAAAAATAAATTTATTAATAACGATACATTTCTGCTTTGTAAGGGCCTTCTTTAGGAATACCCAGGTAATCAGATTGTGCAGTTGTCAATTCATCTAACACTACATTTATTTTTGCAAGGTGAAGGCGTGCTACTTTTTCATCTAAGTGTTTTGGTAACACATAAACTTTGTTTTCGTAGTTAGCACTGTTCTGCCATAACTCAAGCTGAGCAAGGGTTTGGTTGGTAAATGAATTGCTCATCACAAAACTTGGGTGGCCTGTTGCACAACCAAGGTTTACCAAACGACCTTCTGCCAATACGATGATGTCTTTACCTTCGATGGTATATAAATCAACCTGTGGTTTGATCGTGTTTTTGCTTGCGCCGTAGTTTGCATTTAACCAAGCCATATCAATCTCAATATCGAAGTGACCGATGTTACAAACAATTGCTTTATCCTTCATGTGGCGGAAATGATTTTCAGTAATCAAATCTCTACAGCCAGATGCGGTAACGATAATGTCTGCTTCCTGCACGGCATCAATCATTTTCTTTACTTCAAAACCATCCATTGCTGCCTGCAATGCGCAGATAGGATCTATTTCTGTAACGATTACTCTTGCACCAGCACCACGTAAACTTTGTGCACTTCCTTTACCTACATCGCCGTAACCGCCCACTACTGCTACTTTTCCTGCAATCATAACGTCTGTTGCTCTGCGTATAGAATCTACCAAAGATTCCTGACAACCATACTTGTTATCAAATTTAGATTTGGTAACTGAGTCGTTGATGTTGATAGCGGGGATAGGCAAAGTACCTGCAGCCATGCGCTCATATAAACGATGTACACCTGTAGTTGTTTCTTCGCTTAATCCTTTAATGCCTTTAATTAATTCAGGATATTTATCAAACACCATGTTGGTTAAATCACCACCATCATCCAAAATCATATTTAATGGTTTGTCTGCGCTGCCAAAGAACAATGTTTGCTCAATGCACCAATCAGATTCTTCCTGCGTTTGTCCCTTCCAGGCATATACACCTAAGCCGGTAGCAGCAATTGCCGCAGCAGCCTGGTCTTGGGTAGAGAAAATATTACAACTGCTCCATTTTACTTCTGCACCAAGGGCAGTAAGGGTTTCAATAAGTACAGCCGTTTGAATGGTCATGTGCAGGCAACCTGCAATGCGTGCACCTTTCAATGGCTGGCTTGCACCGTAGTCAGCACGTAGGCTCATAAGGCCGGGCATTTCTGCTTCGGCAAGCATAATTTCTTTACGGCCCCAGGCGGCCAGGCTCATATCTTTTACCTTGTATTCAAGGCTGAAATCAATTCCTTTTTCTGTAACTGTTGACATAATATTTAATTTAGAATGCAAATCTACGTTTTGTAGTATAAAATTCTAAGTACTTATTTAAATTTGGGATAAAATAACTTTAAATTGTAATTTAGCAGGACAAATGCATATTTTAATATGAAAAAAAGCACTACAAAAGAACAAACAACTATTGCTATTCCTGCACTGGATAAAAATGATTTGGCCATATTACGCCTGCTGCAGCAGAATGCCCGGATAACGGTAAAGGAAATTTCACAAAAAATACACCTGAGCACAACACCCGTGCATGAGCGCATAAAACGCCTGGAGCAAACGGGTGTGATAAAACAATATGCCACATTGGTAGACCATGCAAAAGTAAAAAAAGGGCTGATGGTGATCTGCTATGTATCGCTGAAAGAACACAGCAAAAATGCGGGGCTGAAATTTATAAAAACCATTAACGAATTAAATGAAGTGATAGAGTGTTATAACATCAGCGGCGAATTTGATTTTATGTTGAAAGTGGTGGAAGAAAATATGGACAGTTATTACGACTTTCATGTGAACCGCCTTAGCCAGATAGAAAACATGGGCAATGTACAGAGTGTGTTTGTGATGGGAATAATAAAAGAAACGCACCAGTTGGTGTATTAATTTTATTTTACGCAAAGCCTCCAAAAATAATACAACGGCAAAAGGAAAACACAAAGGCTTCAGGCAAAATATTTCTTTGCGTTCCTTTTTTTTTCTTTGCGCCTTTGTGTGAAAATTTTAAAAAATAATTATGCCTTCCATTTCCATACAAATTGCAAAAACTAATGATGCTGAAATCATTTCCGAAATCAGCCGTAAAACCTTTTACGATTCTTTTGCAGCAGATAATACAAAAGAAGATGTAACTACACATATGCAGGAATATTACAACGTTGCTAAAATGAAAGAAGAGCTGGCGGATAAGAATAATATTTTTTTATTAGCCTGGTACGAAAATGAATTGGTAGGCTATGTAAAAATGCGGGTAGATGCTAAGGAAGAATCAAAAGATTTGCTGCAGCCAATAGAAATTGAAAGAATTTATTCTGTAAAAAATATGATTGGCAAAGGCGTGGGAAAAGCCATGATGCAGCGGTGCCTGGACATTGCAAAAGAAAAAAATAAACAGACCATCTGGCTGGGTGTTTGGGAAAAGAATTTCTCTGCTATGGCCTTTTACACTAAATGGGGCTTTGAAAAATTTGGCCAGCATATTTTTGTCGTAGGCAATGATGCGCAAACAGATCTGTTGATGAAGAAAGATTTAACAGCCGGATGAAAGTTTTACCCCGAAATTATTTTTAAAAAATCTTCTTTTTTACGTCGTGATACATCAATTATTTCTCCATTTTGCATAATCACCTGGCCACCATCTCCCCTTAAATATTTTTGTATATAATTTAAATTAATAAGGTGGGAATTATGGATACGGAAAAAGCGATAGGGGATAAGCAGGTCTTCAAAATCTTTAAGCAATTTTGTTACTGTTAATTGCCTGCCATCGGTAAAATAAATTTTTGAATAATTGCTGCTTGATTCTATCCGCAGAATATTTTTTACTTCAATAAATTCTATACCTTCAAAAGTTGGTAATACAATTTTATCTTCCTGGCTTTTTGAATCATCTAAAGAGTGTTTTAAAACATCAATTTTTTCTTTTGTATAGTGCTGCTGCATCCTTGATAATTTTGCAATGGCATGCTGCAGATCTGCTATGGCAATGGGTTTGGTAAGATAGTCAAATGCACTTATGCGGATGGCATCAATAGCATAATGATTATAGGCAGTGGTAAAAATAATTTCACTGTCGGTATCACCCAGCTCTTCCAGCAGGCGAAAGCCGCTCATCTTTGGCATTTCAATATCCAGAAAAATTACATTGGGCCGGTGTTGTTTTATTAATGCAACAGCGGCTTCAGGGTTTTGGGTAGTAGCTGCTATTTTCACATCGGGGCAAAATTGAATAAGCTTTTGCTGCAGGTTCTGCAGGCTGCTCAGTTCATCATCTATCAATATGGCAGTAAGTGTTTGCATATCAGCTTAATTTTATTTTTACCTGTACTCTTGTACCGCCGGCAGAAGAGATGTCGGTTATTTGTATATCATTATTATTTTGCGCAGAATTATTAAAGAGCGCAATTCTTTCTTTGGTAATGTGCATACCTACACTTTTATGCAGGGGTTTATTTGCAAGGTTGCATGCAGCCGCCTTCTCCCTGCCTATACCATTGTCTTCTACAATATAATTTACATACCCTTCCGCTAAAGAAACAGTTACCATCAGTACCAAGTTTTTATTGTCGCTGTTTGCAAAGCCATGCACAATTGCATTCTCTACATATGGCTGTATTATAAGTGATGGTACTTTGTAATCGCCGTTCATAAGCTCGGCATCTATATTGGCTTTATAAATAAATTTATTATTAAAGCGAAGCTGCTCCAGTTCCACATACAACAATAGTGCTTCCATATCTTTTGATACTGGTACCAATTCATTAAGGCTACTGTCTAAAATACTTCTGATGAGCCTTGAAAATTTATTTAAATAATCACTTGCCTGTCGCTTTTCATTCTGCATCATAAAATTTTCAATACCATTCAGGCTGTTGAAAATAAAATGCGGATTCATCTGTGCACGTAAAGCCTGCATTTCTGTTTCTGCAATTTTTTGTTTCAGGGATGCCTCTTTACGAATAGTTCTGATCCGTCTTTTTACAAAATAAAAAATAAGTAAACCAATCAGCGCCATACATGATAGTTTAAACCAGCCGGTCTGGTACCATTTTGGTTCTACAATAATTTTTAATACATCTTCATTTGAGAAAATATTTCCTGCCTTGTCTCCGCCCTTTACATGCAAGGTATATGAGCCGGGTGCCAACCCGGTAAAGTTTATATGTCCGTCGGTGTTCAGCTGAAAATCTTTCATTAATGGCTGCAGCATGTAGTAATACCGGTTGAAAATAGGGCTGAGGTAATTAAGTAAAGCAAAATCAACGGAAAAAGAATTTTGCCCGGGGTGGATGGTTAGTTTTTTATCATTGGTATGTTGCAGTGGCAAATAAAATTGTTTATTGCCTATGTATACTTCTGTTATTACAACCGGGGCTTCATCAATTCTCCGGAGTAATTTTTGGGGATGAAAAACCGCAATAGCTCCTTCTAATCCTGCTGCAATGTCTCCGTTATTTCTGCGGGCAATTATGTTTTCAAAATCACTGCCCGGCAACCCGTCCTGTGCATTAAAATTTACCCATTTATTTTTTTTGCGCAGGTAACACCAGATGCCGGAAGCGCCGTTTACCCAGGCATTATCATCATTATCAAAACATATTCGGAACAAAGAACCAAGCCGGCCATTTTCATTAATATGTTTTTCAATTAAATAAGAAGCGGGGTTGTAAATGTAAATACCATCCGTACCCAGTATCCATAGTTTACCTTCCCGGTCTTCATCCATTCCATACAAAAAATTATTTTTTAAGACATTACCTGTATCGTTGCTTAGCAATACAGGTAAAAAGCTATTCTTCTCTTTATTATATTCAAATAGCCCTTTGCCACCGGTGGTTGCATAAATTTTATTTTTCTTTGATTTAAAAAGATAATTAACAGTGGCGGGAAGACAGCCAGCGCAGGTATCCTTGTTGCTATACCAATTTGTAAATTTTTTATTGGCTGTATTAAAAACAAATAAGCCAAAACCAAAAGAGCGTATCAATACTTCATCTTTATTAAAAGAAATAATAGTTCTTAAATCGGCAACTTTTGAAAACTGCGAGGGAAAATAATGCTTAGCCTGCCGAAATTTTGTATTTAATATTACCAATCCACTATCAGTGGTAATAAGCAATTCATCATTATTCTTATAATAAAAATATGCCACCTCGTTGCCTGGATATTTTTTTGCCGATAACGGATAAAGACTGCTGTAGAAATGCCGGAGGTTAAAATCTTTATCATACTCTGATGTGGAAATATATCTTTTAGAAAGCCATACACTGCTGTCTGTTTCAAAATAACTGAATACTGTACCTGATCGCTGCAAATCATAATTGTTTGTACCGGGGTCGGTAATGGGAACAACCGTAAAAATATTTTGCTGCGCCAGCACCCTTTGCAAACCACGGTTAGTACCCAGCCAAAGATTATTAAACCTATCTGTGTATATACTGTTGAAATTAATGCCCTGTAAAGAAGATGGATCGCCGGAAATGAAATTGTAATTACGAACAGACAAGTCGTTTTTATTTACAAGATATAACCCCTGGTTGGCGCCGGTACAAGCCAGCCAGTTCGCATTTTTATAGGTCCATGCAAGCATGCCATTTATTACAACAGCGGGAGTAAGGTTGTCAATTTTATTAACTGCACCCGTTTCGGGATTAAAGACCCAGGCACCGTCGCCAAAAGTGGCCAGCCAATATTTGTTATCATCATTCTGTAATATGGAAAGTGTTTGCCCTTTAATAATTTTACTAAAATCAAATGTTTTTTCAGGCTGTTTTGTTTTTTTATTTAACAGGTAAATATGGTTATACCGGAAGCCCCACTCATTGCCCTGCCTGTCCCGGTAAATATTTAAATATCCTTTGTATTCCAGGTTATCTATAGAAAATGCGGTTGCTCCGGTATTTATTTCTTCAAGTGAAAAGTCATTTTTTACTTTATAAATCAGGTGCAGCTGGTTGCATATCCATACAATGCCGGCCTCATCTTCATATAGCTGTACGCTGCTGTTATTAAGTAAATGGTGCGGCGGGGGAAGCCGGGTATTATAATTTATAAAACGATTTTCAGCAGGTAAAAAGCAACTTACTCCATCATCAGTAGCTATCCATAACCGGCCTTTACTATCGCAAAATATATTCTGAATACTGTTATGGATTAATGAATTGCTGTCTGCATCATTATGAAAGTAATGTTTAAAGCGATTGCCATCGTAACGGTTAAGGCCATTATTTGTGCCAATCCATAAAAAGCCTGTTTTGTCTTCTGTTATACTGCTGACTGCATCGCTGCTTAAACCGTCCTTAGTGGTAAAGTGTTCAAATTGCAGGTTTGGAAATGTTTGTGCAGCAGTTTGTATCATTGGTAAATACAAAAGCAATATAACCATCACAAAATGTATTAATCCCTTCATCAGGCCTAATAATTTTTTACCTTTAAGATAAATTTTTTTTACCGGAAAAAACAGATGATATTTTCAAGGGTAACCTTTGTATAATATTTCCATGAGTCTTATATGTGTATTTTATATCTTTTTCAGCAGACACTTTAATTTCATTACTGGTTTCTTATTTTTTTTTCCAATAATGCCAGGAAATAATTTACTCTTCACTATTAATAATAAACCGGCTTATACTCTCTCCCTCCTCCATTTTAAAAGTAAAATTTCCATTGCTGGTATCAGTAATTTTAGTTTCATTCTTTTATAACAAGCATTCGCAGGCCTTTTGAATTGGTTGCAAAATACCCGTTATTAACCACGCCTTCTTCATCAGTGCCGCTGATGATATGAAGGCGTCCATCTTTGTCATACCGTACTTCAATTTTGCTATTTTCCCCGGTAATGGTAAGCTGATTACACTGGCAATAAAGTTTTGTCACTGCGAAGATGAAAACTGAAAAAAGAAATATTTTTTTCATAGAGGAATTATTTATTATTTAGGGTTCATGAATTACTTTTTAATAATATCTAAATAGGAAAATATTTTTTAGCTCCTACTCTATTTGATCTTTAGCACCAATAGAAAAATTTTCATTTTGCAACAGGTTAAACTTTTGTCGAATTAATACAGATAATTCTTGAAAGACAGGTTCACTAATTTCATTTTGGTCCTTGAGTTCTTTTAATTTGTTTATTGTACTATCAAATACCTGGTGCCGATAGTAGGGACCCCATATTTCTTTTGGAGTTACCTTATGTACCCTGGTAAAGCGCTTGTTTAAAATTGCCCGCCTTGCTTTGTCAATATTGTGGCATTCTTCAAGTAATTTTTTTACATCATCAGGAATGAGAATAGCAGAGCCATCAAAATTTACAATGGTATAGTCAATAAAAATGACATTACTGGAAGGTAGAATTAATTCAAGTGTTACCGTGAGGCTGTACACTCCATCAACCGGATCATTGGATAATTTCAAATGAGGAATATTATTTACCCGTAAAAATTCATACCCAAGGTTAATATTCTTTTTAATATAAGTAAATGAATAACAATCGGGGGAAGCCTTTCCATCAAATACAGGATCCCAGGTATCCACGTAAGGATTTATTGTTCCTGTATTGTCATTTATGCCTTCTGTAAGCTGAACTCCTTCAACGGTCCATCTTATTTTGCTTTCATTGCCAAATGTAAAATCACACCATATATCCTGCGTTTCATTATGCCCTTCTTTTGTCCAGATAATAGTGAGTGGTTCTTTTAAACAGAGGGAATCGGTAATTACTCCTTCACCGTTTTGCAATGCCGAAGTTGAAATCAATTGTTCATTTTGATCCAATTCAGGATGTTGAGGTGAAATATTCAGATGTATAGAGCCGGTTAATGTATAGTCCCACTCATTGGCAGCACTTTTAAAATTCATGTTTATTAATGAAGTAAGGCTGTTATCGATTAGTTCTGGCACTGTTATTAACAAATAGTTGTTGCCAAATGAATCATCAGGGTCTTCGACTGCTGCAATCAGCCCGCCATAATCACTGTTTTGTAGTAATGTGGCGATTACAGTTTTTGTTACCAGGCTTTTTACCTTCGCCGTTATAGTTGTTTGAAGCCCGGAAATAAGGCTGATAAAATAGTCTTTGGTCTGCAGCGGCGTTGGTATATCGCCTGGTTTAAGGTTTGATGCACTAACGATGCCATTGTAAACATTAATAAGTGAAAGTTTCTGGATGAAATCATTGATTTCGTTTTCAAAAAGCAGCCGCACAGCCTGGTGTGTTGCCTCCATGGCATATACTGGTACACTATCCTGTTCAATCAGGGTTACAAAACATCCTGTCATGCCAGGAATTATGATTTGCCCTCCAGTAATTAACGGGATATTGTTGAATTTAATGCTGGTAAGCGTATCAGTATGATAACCTATCGTTGAAGGTATAAAGAGACTTTGACCACTGCTTAATGTTGTTCCTAAACTTCCCCCGCTGCCAGGTGGAGTTATAATTTTAATAGTTGACAGGGGAACAAGTAAATTATTGGGATTCTGGTATACAGTAGTACCGTCCAGTTTAAAATAAAATACCCACAGATAAGGCTCATCTATGCTTTCCTGAGATTTATTGCATATTAGCTTATCAAGTTTTATTTCGGCTGTAAGTTTCATAAGTTATAAATTTTAAGATGACGAATAGAATTTGGTATGCCTGTTAATTTTTCAAAATAATTTTCTCCAAACGTTCCAGCAATATTTTAAGTCGCCATTTTCCTTTTGCAAGATTTCTATTTATTGCTGCTGCTCCTGTATTGTTTGTTTTCTATTACCGCACCGTTATTTATGTAACCCAAAAAAGTGCAGCGTGATATTAAAGTAAGTTTTTCAGGGAGGAATTAAATTACTGTAAACGTGGTGATAAAAGGGCAAACTTTTATTAATTACCATCCATATTTTTAAAGCCTTTCATTTCTTTAATAGTATATCCTGCTGTTGAAAAAGTATAAGTTTCTTTGCTGATGCTTTTTGTTTCCAACCCTTTTTTGCCAGCCACATCCACTTCTGCCCACAGGTAATTTTTATTTATTACAGGTATAGCCATGGGATTGTTTTCCATAGCAGGATTGTTTTTTATTTTATCTGTCATGCTGCGGTTGCCAACGCCCATGGTATAAATTTTTACAGGGTCAAAATCTACCTGTGCATACCACCAACTACTGCTGCCGCTTTCGGTTGTTATTTTATATTCGTAAGCTATATAACCGCAAATCATTTTTGTTTTGCCTGTTTTGGTTACTGTCATTTTATCGTCGTCTTTATCTTTTGGTATTGGCTTTTTATCCATACCTTTTTTTATGGCAGCGCCTGCATCACCCATTATCTTAGGCATGTTCATTATTGTAATTGTTTTTTCTTGTTCATTAATCATACACATTTGTGCCTCCTTTGTATAAAGTACCGTTTCTATTTTATCTTCTCCGGGAGCTTCACTTTTTGCCATTGCATAATCGCCGTTAAGGGTAAAATAATAAGTAGTGGTTACGATGCCCTCGTCAGTATTCGTTTGCTGTATTACTGTGCGCTCAAAGTTAATGGTAGTGGGGAGGGTAATGGTTGAAAGGTTTTTGCCGGCGTCAGGAGTTTTATTGGTTTCTTCCTGTGCTGCATCTTCTTTTTCTTTTTTTCCGAATAATTTAGCCAGCGTTTTATCCCCAGCTTGGGTAGTAGCTTTTTGTGTAACCTGTTTTACTCCCTCACCCATTTTTTGTTTTAAACTGGCGCCTAACTGGCCGCTGGCATTTATTGCAGGCAAGCTAAAAATAACTACAATAATTGCAAAGTTTTTCATCACTATTTAGTTTTTTAAAATTAAATTTTTCAGCGCTTGTATTTCTTTTTTTAAATCTTCTATCTGCTGTTGTTGTTTCAGCTGGGTTCGTGTACCCACGAACCGTTCGCTAAAAAACCTGTTTAGGTTCATGAGACCCGAACCATTTTAACGGGCTAAACAATTTTTTTCTCATGCTAATTTTACCCTCCTTGAATAATGCGATACCAATTTGTTCCATCACTTTGTACCGTACTGCTGTGAGTTGCTGAATTTAAAAATCCAATAACATTACCATTAACATTACCTTCTAGTATATTTGCGGGTATATAGCTATTGTTGGGTAAATTGATGCTAACAATGTTATAGATCACTCCCGCTTTACCAGATGCATATGGTAAGATTATTTTCCTTCCAATAAATCCAGAGTTGCTCATATCCACAATAATTGTATAATCGTTATCATTTATATAGACAGTACTCGATGAAAAAAAATCAGTATGGCGAATGTTCATTGTTACACTGCCCCTTATACCAATTTGACCGTTACCTGAGCCGATGTTTACGTTTCCGGTAATGTCGTTTATGTTTACCGTTCCAGCAAGTTTTCCTGCACGGATGTAGGTATCTTCATTGGTTCCAAAAAAGAAATGAGAATAATAATCTGTTCCCTTTATGGTTACAGGTACAGATGTATAAGTTGATGAAGGCCTGATCAATAATTCTTTTGCCCGTATAGTCAACTTATCATCCGCTTCTTCTTCACCAAGTGTAATGTAATCAGCATCACCGAATTTTAAAAAGCTTGAGTTAACATTGGACAGCCAAACAGATTTTCCTATTCGCACATTCCCACTATCTATATTTAGTTTTTCGTTTGGCGTTGTAGTGCCTACGCCTACATTTTGACCAAGACAAAATGCAGTGAAGAAAATGCTGAATGATAAAAGAAGAATTACTTTTTTCATGTTCGTTTGATTTATTTTTTATGATGGTATTCACATACTGGTTTGCAATTTGATAGGCTCCATCTTTGTTGTGTGCCTTACTTTATTTTACAGAGTTTGCACCGCAGCCTGGGTTTTAAACTGACGCCTAACTAGGTACTGGCATTTATTTCAGGCAAGCTGAAAATAACTACAATAATTAAAAAGTTTTTCATGACTATTCAGTTTTTTAAAATTAAATTTTTCAGTGTCTGTATTTCCTTTTTCAGATCTTCTATTTGCTGTTGCTGTTCCTGCATGCCTTTGGTAAGGATGGGGATGAAACTGGAATAGGATAATAGTTTGTTTGTTTTACCATTTAAAATCATCTCCGGAAATATAGTTTCAACTTCCTGTGCAATAAACCCAAAACTCAAAGGGCCATCATTCCCACTTCTCTTAAAATGATAAGTAGCCGGCTTTAACAGCATTATTTTTGAAAGGCAACTATTGCTTAAGTAGCTGATATCTTTTTTTAACTCCCTGTCTGATGCCTGGTAATATTCTCCAAATGTATTTATTGATGCTACGTTGTACCAGTTTCCGCCATTCTCACTATTCCAAAAAGAATAGTCAGTCAAATCAGCAAACGAGCCAGTCCTACCTTGTCCCACATGGGTATTCCAGCTTGATTTTGTAGTATTAGAGCCGTAATTGGCAGTCCCGTTGTAAGTTATTCCTGCGTCAATAAATTCATCACCAAACGTCATGATTCGCTGGGTTATTTCAATGTCGGATGTAGGGGCATCGGCGCCAATACCTATTTTCCCAAACCTACTTATAAAGAATTTTGTTGTACCGCCAGTTAAACTGGCATTAGGTATTGCGGCAAAAGGCCAACTGGTAAAATATAGACTGCCATTTGTCTGGCTAACTGCCATTTGTGCGCTATAACCCTGCCCGATAGATTTGTGGTTGCTGCCATCATACCAATGATTGAAGCCAATTGCCGGCCAGTTACGCTGCAATGAAATGCCCGCTCCTTCTCCTCCAAAAATAGCGGCCGTATTACCTACTGATCCATTTTGTTCCAACATAGCTCTTGTTGGGTTGCTCATGCCAATACCTACTCTACCACCTGCTATATCATTTATATTTACATTGCTGCCATTTTTACCACCACGTAAGTAGGTATCTTCATTTGTTCCAAAAAAGAAATGAGAATAATAATCTGTTCCCTTTATGGTTACAGGTACAGATGTATAACTTGGTGAAGGCCTGATAATTAATTCTTTTGCCCGCAGAGTCAATTTATCATCCGCTTCTTCTTCCCCAAGTGTAATGTAATCAGCATCACCAAATTTTAAAAACCTTGAGTTAACATTGGACTGCCAAACAGCTTTTCCTATTCGCACATTCCCACTATCTATATTTAATTTTTCGTTTGGCGTTGTAGTGCCTACGCCGACATTTTGACTAAGGCAAAATGCAGTAAATAAAAAGCTGAATGATAAAAGAAGAATTACTTTTTTCATGTTTCTATGGTTTAATTTTTTAATCCTGGTATTTAAAATGCCGGTTTGCAATTTTATAAACTCCATTCTTTTGGTATGTGCTTTACTTTCTGTTACAGAGTTTGCACCGCAGCTTCTGCAGCCAATAAAAGGT
>JBDUCK010000336.1:0-3745 GCA_040003485.1 Ferruginibacter sp.
ATGCGCCTGTAAGCACTATCGTTACTTATGTTTAATAGTTCTGCCACTTCATCAACCATTGAAAGATGAGCAGGCAATTTTAATTTGATGTGATTAAAGAATAATTGCTGGGGCAGCATTGAATCTGCAGGATTTTTTTCCATTTTATTTATCGCATTTTAGGGCAAATGGGTAAATGATTTTTTGCGATGAATCCCAAAAAAATCATCTCCTCTTAAAGTTAATATAATTTATCCCACATTGTCAAGCCCCTGGCGACTGTATTGGTATTTATTACTAATCCCTTAACTGCTTCTGTATTTATCCATTTTGAATCGCTTCCGGCGCAGGATAGCTTTGTCTTGTGATGTACGGAGAACACTAACGTTAGTTTATATGCCACTTATTTTATCATTTTTAAAACCCTGAATTATGTTGCCTTTATTAATAATCCTCTACATAAAAAAGCACAAGACCAGGTTAGCAGTACTATTCAGATCATTTATAATTAACAAGATAGTAATCATAAAACTTGTTACACTTATAGTCAGCTTCCTTCTTATTGCTAAACTGGCCTTTACTCAAACCAAGAGTTACCATTACGATATAAGTAAGGGTGGCAGCAGCATTGGAGAGGCTGTTCTTACCAATACCATTTCCGGCACTGCAAATACCGTATCGCTAGTATCTAATATTAAATACAGGTTTATGTTTTTATTTACTGCAACCAGTAAAGAAGAAGTAGTTTTTGTAAACGGTATAATGACTTTCTCTTCTTTGTACCGTGAACAAAACGGCAATAAAAAAATAGCTCAGAAAACTACGAGAGCGTCTGCCAAATATGTAGTAGCCGTCAATAATGAGAAAGAAAAAGAATTAAATATTGCCACTATTAATTATCAAACACTGTGTTTATATACTACAGAGCCTGTCATTTATCAACAGGTTTATATTGATAAGTTTCAGCAACTGGTTGCTATCCAAAAAATATCTGCACATCAATATAAAGTTGTTTTCCCCGATGGTAATTACAATGAATATTATTACCAGGATGGCGTTTGCCAAATGGTAAAAGTGCACCAGTCTCTATATAATGTACAGATTGAACTAAAAAAAATATTTTAAAATGAAAGCATTTTTGATCATATACCTAACCTGCATGGCTGCTTTTATTTTGCTTACTGACCTGAGCAGGTATGCTGCTAAAAAAAATAGCGACAAATTAATTGATACTATATACAATGGCGGAAAAGAATGCCTGTTATTAAAAAAACAATTTTGGGGAATAGCTGCTTTAAGTTTCCCGGTGATCTTTTATTTCACATCTAACCATATTACTCAAAAATTACTTTCGATTACCCTTGATGGGTATTGGATTTGCCTATGGATAATTGCAATGCTGTTAAGCATTTTTATCAGCAACAAAGCTACTGCCAGCCAACTGAAAAACTTAAAGCAACAAAATAGGCCAGTAACCAAGCCATTGAATGTTATCGCCTATTTTACCGGCAGAATTGTTTTTCTTTTCTTATATGAATTGTTCTTCCGTGGAGTGCTGCTTTTTAGCACTATTGCAATTGCCGGTAACGTGATTTCTATCGTTATTAATATAGCATTGTACACAGCGTTACATGCTTATTGCACCACAAAAGAAATAATAGCAACGGTTCCTTTTGGCATTGTAATCTGTTTGTTATCCATCGCAAGCAACAGCGTATGGCCCGCTGTTTTATCGCATATTATCATTGCAATTACAACTGATTGGATAATTGTGTTCTCCATTAAAAAATCTTATAAACTTTCAATTGCATGAAAACATTTATAACAGGTGCCACGGGCTATATTGGTAACCAGCTTTTAAAAAAACTTGCCTTGCAGGGAGAAGAAATAAACGTACTGGTACGTGATATACATAACCCCGATTTACCGGAGGCTAAGAACATTCATTTATTTAAAGGAGATATTACCAATGCAGAAAGTATTGCGGTTGCAGTAAAAGGATGCTCGCAGGTATATCATTGTGCGGCCATTGCAAAAATGGCCTTGGCTGACAGGAATTATTTTTTTGAAGTAAATGTAAATGGCACAAAAAATATTTTAGAAGCTTCGCTACATGCCGGCGTAGAGAAGCTGGTCTTCACCAGTAGTGCTGCCGTATTTGGGCCATCCTTAGCTATCCCCCTTTCAGAAACTGATCCCCGTATTGAATCTTTTGAAAATGATTATGATTTTTCTAAACACCTCTCCGAAAACCTAGTAAGAGAATTTACAGTCAAAGGTTTAAATGCTGTGATAGTTAATCCCAGTAGGGTCTATGGGCCGGGGTTAGTAACTTATAGCAATGCTGTGAACCGCATGATAAAATATCTTTTAAATAAAAAAATTGTGCTTCTGCCTGATATCGAAGAATACAAATCAAACTATACTTATATCCACGATGTAATTGATGGCCACCTGTTAGCCATGCAAAATGGTGTACCTGGAGAAAATTATATCCTGGGCGGAGAAAACATTTCTTATGGTGAAGTGCTAAAATGCATTAAATCTTTTGAAGCGGTAAAAAATTATGTATTGAAAATCCCTGTCGTTTTATTAAAAAGGGCTGCTTTTATTTACCATTTAATAAACTCCAAAACTGAATTAACCCCATCAATCATCAGCAGGCTGGGCAAGCACAGGATGTTAAGCAGTGAAAAAGCCAAAAAGGATTTAGGATACCGCATCACCCCCTTTATAGAAGGTTTACAAACTACGATTGATCATTTAAAAAAATAATAGTCATGAAACCCGAAACGTACACATTAATTACTGGCGCCAGCACCGGCTTTGGAAAAGCGCTTGCACTTAACTGCGCCGAACGAAAACATAACGTTATACTCGTTTCGCTGCCTTGTAAGGAATTAAATTTTCTTGCAGGTTTTATCCGAAAAAATTATGAGGTAAAAGCTGTTTGTTTTGAAGAGGATTTATCAAATGAAAACAACTGTATTAAACTTTATAATGAAATAAAAGCAGCGGGCCTTTCTATAAATATTCTTATAAATAATGCCGGGTTGGGGGGCACCAATTATTTTGAAGATAAAGAACTCTCTTTTTACCGGAAGCAATTACAGATAAATGTAATGGCCCCTACCGTTATTACTTATTTATTTTTAGATGAGCTGAAACGTAACAGCCCTTCCTATATTTTAAATGTAAGTAGCCTGGCCGGTTTTTTTTGCATGCCCAAAAAGCAGGTGTATGGTGGTTCAAAGTCTTACCTGCTGTCCTTTTCAGGCAGCCTTGGGTATGAACTTAAAAAGCATAATATCTCTGTTTCAGTTGTATGTCCCGGCGCTATGAATACAACAGCGCAGATAACTTACCAGAACATGCAGGCCCGGCATTTATTAAAATGGTCGGTGATGAATCCTGAAGATGTAGCAGGCATTGCCATAGACAAAATGCTTCAACAGAAAAAAATTATCATCCCTGGCTTTTGGAACGGCATGATGAAACGCCTGGATTCAGTATTACCCCAAAAATTAAAACAATTATTAATAGAAGGCCAACTAATGAGAATGGAAAACACTATAACTAGAACAACTATTCCCGGGCAATTACTATACCCTGAAGCAGCATAACAATAATTATATCCTAATAAAACGGCCTCTATCTGCTGAACTGTAATTCATTTTCAGTATTCTAAACAATTGAGCAACCAATAATACATAGTAAAGAAACCAAATTGCCGGCAAAAGAAAATAAATGCCCGTTGTTTCAAAAA
>JBDUCK010000069.1:0-12656 GCA_040003485.1 Ferruginibacter sp.
GGTTAATAATTAATTGGATTGCCATTGCCCTGCGTACACTTTCTTCTGTGGGTGTAGTAATCGCTTCATCATAAGCGTTAGTATGAAGAGAATTGCAATTATCATAGATAGCATAAAGTGCCTGGAGTGTTGTCCTGATATCATTAAAATCAATTTCCTGTGCATGTAAACTTCTGCCGCTTGTTTGTATATGATATTTTAGCTTCTGGCTGCGGTCATTTGCTTTATATTTATTCCGCATTGCTTTTGCCCAGATACGACGGGCCACCCGGCCTATGACACTATACTCCGGATCCATTCCATTGCTGAAAAAGAAAGAAAGGTTGGGTGCAAAGTCATCAATATTCATCCCACGGCTCAGGTAATACTCTACATACGTAAACCCATTTGCTAAAGTGAATGCAAGCTGTGTGATAGGATTGGCGCCAGCTTCCGCAATATGATATCCGCTGATGCTTACGCTGTAAAAATTCTGTACTTTATTAGTAATAAAATATTCCTGCACATCGCCCATCAATTTCAAAGCAAACTCAGTAGAAAAAATGCAGGTGTTTTGTGCCTGGTCTTCTTTTAAAATATCGGCCTGTACTGTTCCTCTTACATTTGATAAAGCTTTTGCTTTTATCTGCTCATACACTTCGGCGGGCAATACATCCCTGCCGCTTAATCCAAGCAGGCGCAAACCCAGGCCATCATTGCCTTCGGGCAATACACCTGAAAAATTTCCAAGCGCCGGAGTTATGGGTTTTCCATCTACACCGTAATATTTGGGTAAAGAATCCAGTTCGAACAATGATTCAATTTTTTTATTTACCTGTTCCCTTAAATTATTTTCCCGAATATATTTTTCGCATTGCTGATCTATAGCTGCATTCATAAAAAATGCTAACAGCATTGGGGCAGGACCATTTATGGTCATGCTTACCGATGTTTTAGGATCGCATAAATCAAACCCGCTATATAGTTTTTTTGCGTCATCTACCGTTGCAATACTTACGCCGCTATTACCCACTTTGCCATAAATATCAGGACGGTAAGCAGGGTCTTCGCCATACAGCGTAACGCTGTCAAATGCAGTGCTGAGGCGCTTTGCAGGCTGTCCAAGGCTTACATAGTGAAACCGGCGGTTCGTTCTTTCCGGGCCACCTTCGCCAGCAAACATCCT
Organism: Ferruginibacter sp.; assembly: GCA_040003485.1. Classification (GTDB taxonomy): domain Bacteria; phylum Bacteroidota; class Bacteroidia; order Chitinophagales; family Chitinophagaceae; genus Ferruginibacter. The sequence goes on from JBDUCK010000069.1 coordinate 1,166, forward strand.
GGTAGGATCTTCACCTTCTCTTTTTAACGGGAACACACCGGCGGTGTAGGGAAATTCGCCGGGTACATTTTCCTGCAGCTGCCATTTTAAGATATCGCCCCAATCACTGTATTTTGGTAAATACACTTTTGAGATAATACTGCCTGATAAGCTTTTATAAGTAAGCGGCTGTTTTATAACCTTATCCCTGACAGTAAATTCATAAAATTCTTTTTTATAACGTTGCTGTGTAGCCGGCCAGTTATCGATCAATTTTTTGTTATTGATATCTAACTTTTCCTCTTTGGTTTTAATTGCTGTCGATAACGATTCATTTTTTAAAATAACAGCTGATCCTTTAAGCTGGTATAATTCAGTTGCGGTTTTACTTTGCTCATTTACCCAGGCATCATACGCTTCAATGCTTTCTACAATTTCAGAAAGATAGCGTACCCGCTTGGGTGGGATGATTGTCGACTGGCTGGCAGTTTCTTTTGTATGAATGTGATGTTCTATTTCGCCATGAAATTTTACACCGGTTTTTTCGGCAACTTTTTCCATCAGCCTTTCAAACAATTCATTTACGCCTGCATCATTAAACTGTGCAGCTATAGTGCCTACCACAGGCAATTCTTCATCTTTTGCATCCCACAAAGTGTGATTACGTTTATACTGCTTCCGTATGTCGTGCAAGGCATCCAATGCACCGGCTTTATCAAATTTATTCAGGCAAATAATATCTGCATAGTCCAGCATATTTATTTTTTCCAATTGCGATGGCGCACCATATTCCGGCGTCATTACATACATACTGATATTGCAATAATCTAAAATAGACGCATCACTTTGCCCCACGCCGGCACTTTCTAAAATTATAAAATCATAGCCTGCAACTTTACATATATCAATCGCTTCCTGCACATACTGGCTTAGCGTCACATCGCTTTCACGGGTTGCCAGGCTACGCATATATGCCCGGGGAGAAGAAATTGAATTCATCCGTATCCTGTCGCCTAGCAAAGCACCACCAGTTTTTTTCTTACTGGGATCTACAGAAATTACAGCAATCGTTTTATCTGCATAAGCATTTAAAAAACGCCGCACTATTTCATCTGTTACCGAAGATTTTCCTGCACCGCCGGTGCCTGTTATGCCAAGAACCGGCATCATTTTTACTTCATCTGTTTTCGGTTGCTCGTCATCGGGAGTAGCTATACCGTTCTCTACATTTGTAATCTTTCTCGCAATCATTCTCACGTCTATCACTTCGCCTAAAGTCATTGGCGCTTTATAATCACCTGCCCCATTCAATACAAAATCACAATTATTTATTACATCTTCTATCATTCCTTCAAGCCCCATTTTCCTGCCATCATCAGGGCTGTAGATCCGTGTGATGCCGTACGCATGGAGCTCTTCAATTTCGCTTGGTAAAATTGTGCCACCGCCACCGCCAAATATTTTTATATGGCCACAACCATTTTCATTCAACAGATCCTTCATGTATTTAAAAAACTCTACATGCCCGCCCTGGTAGCTGGTAATGGCAATGCCCTGTACATCTTCTTCAATAGCACATTCTACAATTTCCAAAACACTCCGGTTGTGGCCAAGATGAATAATTTCTGCACCCTTGCTTTGCAAAATGCGTCGCATGATATTAATAGCGGCGTCATGCCCATCGAACAAAGCAGCAGCCGTAACAATGCGGATTTTATTTTTCGTACTAAAACTCATAAATATTTTTTTTGGCCGGGCACCTTATCGCTGACCCGGCTTCATTGGCGTCGCACTCTTGTACATCAGTAAAAAATCAGCAATACTCCGGCTTAAAGTAAAAAATTGAACAATCACAAATTTACACATTAAGCTTTTAAAACAATCCCCGTAAGTTTTAGCAGTAATTCATTATTACAGCATCTTAAAAGTAAGTGCTGCAAAATCCTCTATGCTTAATGCTTCAGCCCGTAGCGTAAAAATATCTTCTTGCAATATGGCCGTAGTAAATAGACTTTTTACGGCATTTCGTAATGTTTTACGGCGTTGATTAAACGCAGTTTTCACCAACACCCAATAGGCTCTTTCTGATTTTACATTTAATGCTGTAGCCTTACGGGTAAGGCGGATAACACCGCTCTGTACTTTTGGCGGCGGATTAAAACTTTCGGGTGGTACATCAAATAAATATTCAATATCGTAATAAGGCTGTATTAAAGCGCTAAGTACACCATACACTTTACTGCCGGGGCTGGCAGCCGCCCTAAGGGCTACTTCTCTTTGAAACATCCCAATAACTACCGGCACTTCATCTTTCCATTCCAGGATTTTAAAAAGTATCTGTGTAGAAATATTATAAGGAAAATTACCAATTACATTAAATGGCTCCTCAAAAGGTTTATCAATATCTAAAAAGCTTTTATGAATGATTTTCTGGTCAAGCCCTTTATATTTTTTTTGCAGGTAACCTACTTTTTCGTCGTCTAACTCTACCGCTTTAAAATTTATGCCCGGTATCTTTAGCAATTCTTTTGTAAGTGCGCCGGCGCCGGGGCCTACTTCCAGCAAATTGGTAAAAGTATATCTGTTAAGTGCTGCTACTATTTTTTGAATAATAATTTCATCTTTTAAAAAATGCTGGCCCAGAGATTTTTTTAATGTATACATACCGCAAAACTAACATAAAAAAGGCCCTTCCTTTCGGAAGAGGCCCTTGTTTTACTATGCATGAGAACTACCTGTTATGAATAATTAGTTTTTGGGTGATCACTTCATCCTGCAATATGATCTGCACGCTATAAGCGCCATCGCTGAAACGTGCCAGCCCGGCTAACAGTACGCTGTTATTTCCTTTAGATATTTTCTGCTTTTGAATTAATACCGTTTTGCCCAGGTTATCTATAAGCCTTACAGTAGCATCATTGTCTTTTGCAGTATAAAAATGAATAGAAGTATAATCAGCTGCAGGGTTTGGCTGCAGGGTAGGCTTGGCCTGGTTTGTATTACTTTTTCTAACCAGGAGAACATTACTGTATTTTATTTGCCCGTTCGTGGCAATTATTTTTAAGCGGTAAAAAATTACTTCGTTATTTAAACTACCGATATCATCATTAAGAGAGAAGCTTTGGGCTTCGTTAAGCGATACCGCTTCAGTTACTGTGCCTACTTTTACAAATGTGCGGTTATCAGTGCTGCGTTCTATTTCGAACCGGTTTAAGGATTGAGTAGTAATAATGCGCCAGTTTAAATAAACCGAATTATTGTTTATTGTTGTTGCGCTGAACCCAAGTAACTGTACATTTAATAAATAACCTGCATATCGCCAATCTCTGTCCGGTTGTATAGCCAGTGTTTGTTGTACCGGGCTCCTGGAGCCGGGCATAGCATCACCCGCTGTACTGCCACCTGTACCCATATTATAGGAAGTTCCTCTTATATCTATTACAGAATTCAGTGAATCAAAACGGTTATCCAGCCCATCTCCATCGGTATCTAAAAAAGTAAGTGTAACATTATCATCTGCAATACCATTGCGGTTAAAATCATTTCCTTCTACAATATCCGGCACACCATCAGAATCGGTATCCAAATCCCGGTAATCCGGTATGGCATCACCATCATGATCGTACACAAATATTCCGGTGCCACCAAAACTGGCAGCAAAAGGTGCCAGGTCGTAAGCGTTGTCAAGGCCATCATTATCGCTATCTGCATAAGATGGAAATTTATAACCTGCTGTGCTCTGCCCTTCAATATTATCCGGTATGCCATCATCATCTGAGTCTATATCCAGGTAATCGGGGTTACCACGGCCATCTGTATTTCTAAGATTGAGTGCGGCTCCATGCTTAGCGGTGTTCCAGCCATCTGCACTACGGGCCCCATCAATAAATCCATCAAAATTAGCATCAGGGAACCCAGCCTCTATTACATCTACAATACCATCCCCGTCACTATCTATGTCATACGGATTTGCTCTTTTATCGTTATCCATATTTTTAAAAGGATAACTATCTGCCCGACCATCATTGTTAACATCGGCGCCGGTTTTAAGCAGGGCTGTTGCATTAATAGCATTATCCGATAAGCCATCGCCGTTTACATCTACAAAGCCATCCAGTTTACCATTTTTATCTACATCGGCTCCTCCCACTTCTACCACATCTGGTATGCCATCATTATCACTATCTAAATCAAATTCATTTAAAACTCCATCACCATCATCATCTACGGCTCCCAAGCCCATGCCTGAGTTATAAGCGCCCGTATTATTGGCATCTGCATTTTGCGACAGGCCATCACCATCTGTGTCTGAAAAGTTATCTATTTTACCATCACCATTGGCATCTGCACCGCCGGCTTCTACTACATCAGGAATGCCATCATTATCACTATCAAGGTCAAGCATATTTATTTTGCCATCAAGGTCTGCATCAAAACGATCATCCACTCCATCACCATTTGAATCAATTCGTCCGGGGAAATCAATATCCAGGTAATTCAATATTCCATCGCCGTCAGAATCGCCATCTGCCTGAAAATTATCATTAATAAAATCACCATTATTATCTACAAAGCCCGGGTAAGTTATATCATAGGCATTGATAATGCCATTGCCATTTACATCTTGTAAAGCTAAAGGCATATTACTTTCTACCACATCCGGAATACCGTCTTTATCCTTGTCTATATCGCAGGCAATTAGTATAGTTACCTGAACACATCCGCTATTATTACAATCTCCTTCTGCTCTTACATAATAAGTTGTAGATACCACAGGGGACACTGAAATACTGTTACCCGTTCCTACCAAAGTACTCCCGCAGCTTCCTGAGTACCATTTCCATGATGCATTGGTGCCTAAAGTACCACCGGTTAGAGATAATATTGCTGATTTTCCCGGACAGAAATTGTTTTTAGTTGCTTGTGCACTGGTCGCATCTATAGATGGGTTTTTAGCTGTTAATAATGTACTAGGAGAAATGTATCGACAATTCGTATTTCCTATATTACCGGTAGCTGCAACCATTACCCTGTAATATTTTCCGGTATTTGCAACTGTTACCGGATTAATGGTATAAGTAGCTGCGTTTGCACCGCCAATATTTACCCAGGTAATATTATCTGTGCTTATCTGCCATTGATAATCTTTTGTACCTGGCAGGGCAGAAGGATCGCTAAGAGAAGAGGTGAAGGTAGTAGCACTTCCCAAACAGCCGGCCGAGGCTGGGTTAATATTTATTACAGGTAAGGCATCGCAGGTGCCATATTGAATATCGTCAATTGCCATATCGTTACCGCAGCCTCCGGGGGCATCATTAAATAACTCAATAATTAAACTGTTGTAAGATGCCGGGCTTAAAAATTTAAACCCATATTGTTGCCAGGTAGTATTGTTAATAAATGACGTAGAAACTTCTGCAATGATGAGCCCTGTAACACCATCGCTTACCCTCATTTTAATTCTGGGATATTGAAAACCACCAAAAGCATTACAAACTGTTTGATAAGCTGGATTACCAATAAATGCCGCATAAAAAGACAAAGAGTATTGCTGTGCCGCACAGGTAGAAGTAAGAAAAGTTGCCCGGTAAATTACTGTAGGTGCAGCATCTGCATTTACTATCAGCATTCTGCCATTGACGTTTCCTGTACGATCTGTCAGGCTTAAGAACTGGGCAGTATTTGCATTATTAGCATTGTTGGTTACTGTATAAGTTTCTGTTGGAATAGGTTGAATATTGTTACCTGCGTAACCCGTAGAAGCTGTTGCAAAAAATACACCTGGCCCCGCAACGGGAGCACCTAATGCACTTACCAGACCTATGCCTGCGCCAAAGGTTTGGGTGTACATAACATTGGTAAGGATAGAACAGGGCGGTGTTTGCGGAATGATCGCTATAAGTAATGGCGTAGGTTGCCCTTCTCCGGCATCATCAGGTTTATCATTTGAGTTTAAGTCTGGATTACTGCCATTGGTAGATAAATCAGATAAAGCATCGCCCAACAATCCCGTGCCCGTAACAGTGGCCTGGTTATTATAAATTATCCCAGGTTTAATATTAGCTATGCGGCAGGTTATTCTTAACGTTATTGTGTTCTTACCAGGAATATTTGATAAGGTACTGCCTGGTGTGAGCAGGCTAAAATTGGGAGACGTCCGCCCATTATAAGTGGCATTCTGGGTGATACCAGGGGGCGCCGAAAAAGACGTTATACTTCCACTAATGGCATTACCCGCCCCATTAATATTATTTAAAGTATCAAAAGCCTGCACATTAAAAACGGGTGTGCCACCGTAATTTTTTATAACCACATCATAAACAATATCATAAATTTGAGAACCTAAAGGATTTTCTGTTGCTGAAACTAATTTTTTTGCTGCACCAAGACCGGAGGGTATATTGGTCATATCAGTACTGGTAAAAAGTGTACCACCACCACTATAAGTAACCGGCGACTGAGCACCGGTAAGTATATCAAGCTCTTTGTAAGAGCAAGTTCCACCTTCGATACTACCTACCAGCTTACCGCCGGAATAAGAAAGTCCCACGAGGTTATTGCCGGCACCAAAGCCGAGAGTGTCAATATACGTAGCTACAAGTGGCAATACGCCATAATCTTTCCAGTTTATTGTAAAATATTTATTATCATACACGCCAAGAAACTGACCACCGGGTGTCATAACAACATCTCCATTTTGTGCATAAATTAAACGTGTGCCAAAATTTACCGGTATAGAAGGTCCCAATACACCGGTAGCAAAGTTTACCTGCTGCAACTCCATGGTATAGGGGCCAGCACCTACAAAATTTACCTGGTAACCTAACCCTGTTGCCGCGTCAAACTCTACCCCTGCGACAAACTGGTTTGGAAAAGTTTGATATACAGGTAACGCTGGTGCCGGGAGAGAAGGGCAAACAGTTGGTAGCCATCGGAATGTATAAGTATTGTAAACAGCTCCTACTTTTTTTATCTGACTAAAATATAGATAGCCATCAAAAGGATTAAAGCTAACCGTTGCCAGTCTCGATGAAAAACCCGGAGCGGCCAGATTTGGCAGGCAATCTGACCGGGATGAAAGCTGGTTGGTGGTAGAATTATAGTTGAAATATTTTAAAGAATCCATAGCAGCACTACCACCACATGGCCTGCCTATGCCTACAGGTATAGATACCGTTGCCTGCTGTGCATTGACCTGAAAGGCCAAACTGAACAGTAAGATAAAGAAGGCGGGTAACTTTCTTATGTTTGATAATGCTGAATAAAGCTGGTTCATTTTTGGTTTTTTTTGCTTTAATAGTTATTTGATCACTACTATTTCCTTTGTCTGTTTTATATTATCCTCAGAAATTATTTCTATAAAATAATTTCCGGCTGCAAGGACAGCAACAGAAATTTTTAAATTATTATTTGTGAAAACGGGATTGGGTATCCTTATATATTCTTTGCCAACAGCATTAATAATACGGACAGAGGATACCCTGTTATTGGATTTTGTTTTAATCATTATAAAGTCTGTTGCAGGATTAGGAGTAATGCTGTATAAGGTTCCTTTTTCTTCGAATGATACCACGGAAGTGTTGGAATAAATAACTGAACCATCTTTTTCTGAAACTTTCAGCCTGTAATAAGAGGTACCCGATAAGGCATAATAATCAGTATAAGTAAAATTGAAAAGGCCAGGGAAATCTGCTGATTTTAAATCTGCAATTTTAGAAAAGTGGACGCCATCGTTGCTTCTTTCCAACTCAAAGAAATTATAATCAAATGAATTAGTTATTGCCCACTTAAGTTTTACGTTAACGCCCTCTTTATTACCTGTAAATGATAATAGATTAGTGGCTAATAAAGTAAGGCCTACGTTTTTGGTAAAACTGCCATTTGCTAATACCTGGCTTAAAGGATCAAATGTAAAAATCGTTGGCTTAAAGGAAAGATCATATTGAACAGAGTTGCTTCCGGAACTTATAAGTGTTCCATTATTTACATAATTCATTATACCATTTTTATCATAAATAATAACGGTGGTATCTCCTGAAACAGACCCCTGCATACGAACTGCAATTGGCATATCAAAATGGGTGAGGGAAGAAAATTGCGTCGTTTGTGGTAATTGTAAAACAACTGTTTTATTAGAAGCTCCAAAAGTGTTCCACTGTGCGCCTGAATAGTTTGCAAAACCGGTATTGTAAATCCATTGGCTAAAAAATGTTGAAAGGTTTAAGCCAGATGCTGCCTCCATGTGTTGTTGAACATTACTTGTAAAGGCGCTGTTAAGTTCTAATGATGCATCGCTCTGATAATCTTTTAAAGCCTGAAAAAATTTAGCATCTCCCAGTAAAGTGCGAAGCATACTTATAACCATACCACCTCTTTCGTAAATATAAACAGCCGGCGTAAATATGGTAATTATGGTAGAAGTATCGGTTACATAAACAGGCCTGGCCTGGTTGCCCGGATTAAGCACAGTGTTTTTTTTGCCCTGCCTCCAGCTTAACCCTGTAACGCCTGCAAGTGCTGATACCGAAGGCGCAAACTCCGCACACAAAACTTCACTATAGTCCGCAAAACTTTCATGAACCCATATATCACTCCAGCTGGCATTACTCACATTATCTCCCCACCACTGATGGCCAAGTTCGTGAGCTAATATATCCCAGTTTGCGGCATTAGTGTAAACATTGTTGCTGCTCTCCCCACTAAAAGTATTATGTTCCATTCCGCCTCCAAATCCAAAAGTATAATTACCATATTTTTCTTTTTTAAAAGGATAATCTCCAAAAAGTGAATTAAAGGTGGTAATCATTAAAGGCACCCTATCCAAAGCAGTATGGGCTGCTGCTGTATTTGTTTCAGGAAAAATAAAATTATAAACCGGCATTTTGGTTGTGCCCATAACTACTGTATCGGCAATGGCCGGGTATTGCACATAATTAGCTACTGCAGTGCATACCTGGTATGCAGCAATGGGGTAGCGCTCTTTCCAATAAGTAAAAATGTTAGATCCAATTGTGGTTTCACTTACTAAACTTCCATTACCAGCCACTTTAAAGTTAAGTGGGGTACTCACTAACATATCCATTGAATCAGCCTTATCGGCTACTATAAAAGATTTACAGGGCCACCAGGTAAAAGATGAATATGGCTCTGATAAAGTATAAACATAGTTTTGTGCACCTGAATTATGTGTTGATTTTACATACCCTGTACCGTTGCTAAAACCGGCAGTCAAGGGAGGAACACCTTTATACCATATCGATACAGAATCAAGTGTATTTGTAGCAGTTATGGAAGGAAGCGTTATTTTTAAACTATCTACCTGTTTTACTACTTTTACATTGGCAAGTTTTACACCGTGGTAGTAAACAGAGTCACAAATTAATGCAGAAGCAAAATCAAAACTTAGAAGTGTAAAGTTGGATTTTTGTGTAGTAAAATAGGTGGTAACTTTTCCTTTGATATATTTTCCAATAGAAGTATCCGGATTTATTCTTAATTCAAGTCTGTAATATTTTACATCATAATTGGTAGTTGACGGCTGTGCATAGCTTGCGCCATAGAAAAATAATAATACAAGCAAAGAATAAAGCTTTTTCATTAATTGGACTTTTGAGATATCAGGATATTTTTAAACGCAACCTTATAAATACGTGGTTTGAAGGTTATTATTGTTTCATTGTAGCAAAAAAACTACATTTATTTTTATTTCAGTAAATGCCACACGTACATTTACTGCAATATATTTTATGTTAGTGGTATAATTACGTTTGTTATAGTGAGGGGTTAAATAAATGTGGTGATCGTAGTCATTAATCACTTCCGGCTATACCAATCCGGTTTTAATAAAATAGGGCAGAATCATGATCTCCCTAAGTGGTTTATTGATTTTATCATAAACGTTTGGGGTATTTATAAAGTAACTTCTGTTTCGCAAATCTTACCTGGCACTGCAGCCTGGTCAGAATAGGCAATATGTAACTTTCCGGATTTAAAATCAACTCCGGGAATTTTACTAAGTAGTAAACTAAAATTTCTTTTAGTGTTTGGAATGTAGACAGCAATACCTTTTACTAGTCCCACACTGATTATTTTATTATCCGGCGAGATATAATCTACAGTGAGATCCCCATAAGATGAAATGTTTCCCATACGGTTAAAAGTAATTTTCAGCGTAGGATTACTGCCGTTTTCCATGGCAAAAGATTCGTTTGAAAAATTTACTTTTACCGAACTTTCCCCTACCCGGATGATCACGGGAATTGAAATTCCAAAAATTGGTGTAAGTTGAATTGATATTACAGAATCCGTTTTTTGAACCTCTTCTTCCCCTAATGGTTTTGGTTTAACAATAGCTCTGAAAAATAAATGAGACCTGTATTCACCAGGCAACAATTCATTTTTTTTGATTAGCTGCACTTTTACTGATTGGGCTTCATTGGGTGCCAAAGTAACAGTCCGGGGGAAAAAACGAAGGTTTTTATCTGCATATTTTTGTGTAGAGTCCTGTGCGGTAACTGGTTCAAACTTGCCATCATCATTCATCTTGTATTGTAAAAATGAAATCATGTATGTTGCAGAATCTTTACCAATATTTGCCAGGTTTATCTCTTCTGCCCTTTTAAGCCCGTCAAAAATTATTCTTTTTGGAGTAATAAGAAGATTGCCCTGCGCCAGTACCGTTGAATAAAAAAAGGTTAAGATAAATGGCAGCGAATTTTGGAAGAAAAATCTGGATAGCGGCTTTAAGATATATTTCATGATAAATTAAATAATCAACCTGTGTGAATATATTGGCTTTACATTAATCTTTAAAACGTAAAAGATTTTTTAAAAATGTACAGCAGTATAATCAGATACTTTCCCGATTTTAATAAAATGAATACTATAATCTAATATAGTATTCATTTTATATTTTTTTTAAATTAATTATAATTTACTGCTACAAAAAATGGTGTGCCTGTAACATAAACACCTGGCGCCTGGCCTGCATTTACATTCAGATCTGCACCCACATAAAAAATTTCTGTTCCGGTTGCATCTAAAGTTCCTGAAACAATACTGCTGGTAAAGTTGTCTGCAATCATATTATTACCAGAATTGCTAAGTGTCGCAGAAAGTGGTAAGGTAATATCATAAGTAAAATTTGCCTGGCCACTAACAGAAAACTTTGCCGCTGATACCGTACCGGTAAAAGCAGGTAATGTTACGCCGCCGCCTGCATTAGCAGTACGTGTTGCTGCCAAAGATGGGTCTAAAGTAACTATACCTCCTGCAAAAGCATTTACAGTGATGTTACCAAAGTTCATATCAACATTTTTAGCAATGCTGATTGGACTAACAATTGTTGCAGTAGCAGTAGCTGTGGCAATTGCCTGGGCATTAACATTTACTGAAATAACAACCATAACTATCGCCGCAGCGATCATTTTTGCAATTTTTTTCATTTTAAAGATTTTTGGGGTTCTTGTGATTTTTACTTTTACAAAACGTTATCAATTAAAAGATATTGTAA
>JBDUCK010000070.1:0-12576 GCA_040003485.1 Ferruginibacter sp.
TTTACAAAATTTTAACACCGAGGCATTTTTTTTGGCACCTCATTTGCAAATAGGTTAGAAGAATACAAAAAATTAATAAATACAAATTTTCTCATAAGCAGTTAGTTTTGGTAAACGGCCCCTGTTTCTACAGGGGCTTCTCTTTTGCCCCAATAAAGCAAAGCCCGGGTGTGTAGAATTATTGCATCAAAATTACACGCCATTAATATCCCATTAACTAATAAAATAAAAATGTTAGCTTAATTGTAAAGAACTTTGCAGATAATTCAAGTGAGTAATGCAGTCATCAAACCAGATTTTTCAAACGGATAGTTCAATAAGATGGAGAAGTTTTAAATGGACCGGCAGAATAATAGCTACTGTAATTGTTTTTTTGTTAGCGGTGCTCATACTGGCAATCATCAGAGGACAAAAACCTAACCTGCCTGATTTAAATGAAAAGGCCCAGGCATATGCAAGCAAACTGGATCCTTCCAACAAGCTGACTTTTGAATCTTCCCTTAATAAAAAATACAAAGGTTTTAAAGAATACCTGGGCAAAAAGCAGCGGGAAGACTCTATAAATAAAACAGTAAATAAAACATTAGAAACTCCCCTGATAAGATCGGCCTTTTATACTCCCTGGACACTTGCTGCCCTCACCGACCTGAAAAAAAATGCCGATAAACTTAATACTATTTATCCCGAATGGTTTTTTATTGATACTGCTAACTACAGTTTACAGACACGGATAGATAGTGCAGGTATGGCTGTAATGAAGCAGAATAAATTAAGCATACAGCCGATCTTTAATAATTTTCGTTCTACTTTATCAAAAAATATAAAAGGCAATTTTGACGGTAAACTGGTACATGAAATTTTAAATAATCCTATAAAACGAAAAAATATTATTCAGCAGATAGTAGATACGCTTACTTATTACAAACTCCAGGGAATTAATATTGATTTTGAAGAACTAAATGAAAAGTCTAATGATCCTCTTACGCTTTTTCAAAAAGAATTATACGAAGCGCTGCACCCAAAAGGCTTTTTAATAAGTATGGATGTGCAGGCTATGAATGATGATTACGATTTTAAAAAACTATCAGATTATAATGATCATCTTATTTTAATGGCTTATGACCAATATAGCGATGCTACGCCAGCAGGCCCCATCAGCAGTCAAAAATGGATAGAGGAGCAAATGGACTGGATGGATGACCGGGTAGATGCTTCCAAAATAATATTAGGTGTTGCAGGCTATGCCAGGGATTGGATACAAGGAGAAGAAGGCAAAAGAGTAGATGATATTACTTATTCTGCCGCCATTGATTTAGCTAAAATGTCCTCAGCAACAATAAATTTTGATAATGATACTTACAACCTTCATTTTGGTTTTATAGAACCTGCTACCGATTCCGCTATAGAAACAAAACACGATATCTGGCTTACCGATGCTGCCACCACTTTTAATGTGCTAAGGTTTAGCGACGATTATAAAACCGCAGGCACTGCCCTTTGGCATCTTGGTGGCGAAGATCCACGCATCTGGAGTTTTTATGGCAGAGATCTTAGTACAACAGGTTTACAAAATAATCCATTTGATTTTAAAAACCTGGCTATCATACCCCCGGATCCAAATACAAAACCTACAGCCACCGGTGAAGGGGAATTACTTACTGTACTTTATTCCCCTCAAAAAGGAGAAATAAAATTGGAAATTGACAGCTCAGAAATGCTGGTTGCAGAGCAACAGTATGTTCAGCTTCCATCGGGCTATGTTTATCAAAAATTTGCAGAAGATAAAACAGAGATGGGCCCTGGCCATAAAATTATCCTCACTTTTGATGATGGTCCGGATGCTGAGTACACTCCTAAAATTTTATCTATCCTTGAAAAAGAAAAAATCCCCGCCACCTTTTTTGTTGTTGGCATAAATGCAGAAAGAAATATTCCGCTGCTGCAGCGGATTTATAAAGATGGGTACGAAATAGGTAATCATACATTTACCCACGGCAATATTGCAAAGATGAGCCCGGAAAGAGCTGAGCTTGAAATGAAAACTACCCGGCTGTTGCTGGAGTGTGTTACCGGGCACTCCACCATTTTATTCAGGGCGCCTTACAATGCGGATAGTGAACCACAAACTTTTGAAGAAATTGAACCAATAGCCCGCAGTAAAAAAGATAATTACATTACCATCGGCGAAAGCATAGATCCCAATGACTGGAATCCGAATATGAATTCCGATAGTATTGTAAACCGTACTATAAGAATAGCGGAGGCTACTAATGCCAGCATTATTTTATTGCATGATGCCGGCGGAAAAACAAGGCAACCCACCATTGATGCTTTGCCCCGTATTATTGCCTATTTTAAAAAGCGTGGCTGCAAATTTACTACTGTGGCAGATTTGATGGGGAAAGATAAAGAAGCAGTAATGCCAACCATAAAAAGAAGCTGGATAAATTCCCTTAATTTCTTTTTTGCAGAAGCTACTTATTGGGGCTCCCATGTTCTTTTCTCGTTCTTTATTGTAGGTATTTTTTTATCTGTTGCCCGTATGGCAATAATGGCATTCCTGGCTTACCGGCAAAAAAGAAAAGAGCCTGGTTCCGCAGTTTCAACAGAACAACCTCTGGTAAGTGTAATTGTGCCTGCTTACAATGAAGAGTTAAATGCCGTAAGAACTATCGAGAGTCTGCTTCAGCAAAACTATCCCAATTTACAGGTGGTTTTTGTAGATGATGGAAGCACAGATGATACTTATAATAAGGTAACAGAGTATTTTAAAGACGTCTATAATGTATTGATTGTAACAAAAAAAAATGGGGGCAAAGCCACCGCTCTTAACTATGGTATAAATATTTCTACAAGTAATTATGTGGTGTGTATTGATGCTGATACACAATTGAAAAATGATGCGGTTACAGAGCTGATGAAAAAATTTATTACAACAGATTCTATTATGCCTGTAGGCGCAGTAGCCGGCAATGTAAAAGTGGGTAACGAAATAAATATGATCACCCATTGGCAAAGTATTGAATACATCACCTCTCAAAATTTTGACCGGCGTGCTTTTGACCTGTTGAATTGTATAACCGTAGTGCCCGGTGCTATTGGCGCTTTTAAAAAAACGGCAATTATAGAGGCTGGCGGCTTTACCAGTGATACACTTGCAGAAGATTGCGACCTTACCATGCGGTTGCATCGTAAAGGTTATCAGGTTCACAATTGTACAAATGCCATATCATATACCGAAGCACCGGAAACCATGAAACAGTTTTTAAAACAACGGTTTCGCTGGAGCTTTGGCGTAATGCAAAGTTTTTGGAAACACCGGGACGCTGTTTTTAACCCACGATACAAAAATTTTGGTATGGTAGCTTTACCAAATATTTTAATCTTTCAAATTATACTTCCATTTTTAGCTCCTTTTGCCGATCTAATATTAGTGATCAGCCTTATTGCTGCAGGCATGGGTATTATTCCCCCAAGTTTTAGTAATATTATTTTGTTTTACCTGGTATTTACAGTGGTAGATGTTGCCGGTGCGGCTATAGCTTTCAGTTTTGAAAAAGAAGATTACCGCAAATTATTATGGATAGTTCCGCAACGGTTTGTTTACAGGCAACTGATGTATTATATTCTGATAAAATCATTTAACAGGGCCCTCAAGGGCGAGTTACAGGGATGGGGAGTTTTAAAACGTACCGGCAATGTAAAGCAGACTGCAGCCGCTTAAGATGCTGATAGTATATTATCTTTGAGAAGTTATTAAAAAAGAAAACCTGTGGCAGAAACAGAAGGAAAAACACGATCATTTTTAAGAAAGTTAGAAAAAAATAAAAGCCCCGAAGCGGCAGAGATGAGTTTTGTAGATCATCTGGAAGCATTAAGGTGGCACCTTGTAAGAGCAGTGTTAGCCTGGCTTATAGCTGCCATCGGAATTTTTGTTTATATAGATTGGGTTTTTGATAACATCATTTACGCCCCGGCACGTTCTAATTTTATTACCTATTCTGGTCTATGCAATTTAAGCCATCGCCTGCATCTTGGTGAGGCACTTTGTATGCCGCCGGTAAATATCCCTTTGCAGGGTAATACTATTAGCGGCCCCTTTATGTCTGCCATTAATATTGCCATGGTTGGCGGTATTATTATAGCTTTCCCTTATTTATTCTGGGAGCTGTGGCGCTTTATAAAACCTGCTCTGTCACAAAAAGAAACCAGGTACGCCCAGGGAAGTTTATTATGGGTATCCCTATGTTTTTTCTGCGGCTCAGCGTTCGGCTATTTTCTACTTGCTCCCTTTACTTTTAATTTTTTGGCAAATTTTAATTTAGGCACTACGGGTGCATATAAATATATGCCTACATTAGATGATTATATTGATACACTCAATAATATCATACTTGGCTGTGGTATTGCCTTTGAGCTGCCTGTCCTGGCATTCGTACTGGCTAAAATAGGTATAATCAGTGCTTCTTTTTTAAAAAAATACCGTAAATATGCTTTTGTAATTATCCTGATATTGGCTGCGGTTATTACTCCTTCACCAGACTGGACCAGCCAAACTATCGTGGCAATCCCCCTCCTGATTTTGTATGAAATCAGCGTTGTGCTTGCTGCCAGGGTAGACAGGCAAAAAGCAAAAGAAGAAAAAGAGTGGAGTTAATCAGCCAGGATTTTATATCGAAAATCAAATGAAGAGTAATTGTTTTTAACCAAACAAGTACCCTTATTTTGCCTCATTAGCAGAGTTTATCCTGAGGAACTAAGGGCAATCTTGTATCTAAATTCCTCAATCAAC
Source organism: Ferruginibacter sp. (assembly GCA_040003485.1). Taxonomy (GTDB): domain Bacteria; phylum Bacteroidota; class Bacteroidia; order Chitinophagales; family Chitinophagaceae; genus Ferruginibacter. The sequence goes on from JBDUCK010000070.1 coordinate 4,793, forward strand.
AATAAAATACAGCATTAAAAACCAATAGATAGAATTATAAATAATACCACATGCTTAATAAAACAACGCTCACTTTTTTAAAGGAAATAAAAATAAATAATCATAAACAATGGCTTGATGTCAACAGGTTAAAGTATGAAAATGCCAAGGGAGATTTTACCCAACTGGTTACCGGCATCATTACAGGTATATCCAGTTTTGATCCGGCTATCGGGACACTTACTGCAAAAGATTGTACGTTTAGGCTTAACCGTGATATACGCTTCTCCAAAGACAAAAGCCCTTACAAAACAAACTTTGGTGCCGGCTTTAATGCCGGGGGTAAAAAAGCCAGCAATGCTGGCTATTATCTTCATATAGAACCTGGCCACAGCTTTATTGGCGGCGGTTTCTGGATGCCTGCTGCGGCTGACATTGCTAAAATACGACAGGAGATAGATTATAATTTTGATGAATGGAATAAGATCATCAATAACAAAAAATTTAAAGACAACTTTATAACCGGGTTAACTATGGAAGGGTCCCTTAAGCGCTCCCCAAAAGGATACGAAGAAGATAATCCCGCCATAAAATACCTCAAGCTTAAAAGCTTCACCATATCCAAAGCCGTCACAGATGCTGAAATTATTTTACCCTCTTTTAAAAAAAATATAACAGATACATTTAAATCTATGCAGCCTTTTCTAAATTTTTTAAACAGGGCAATCCAGTAAAAAAAATGGCCAGTGATAAAAATCACCGGCCTTGCTTACCTCTGAAACCACAAGAAAAAAAGTTTGAGATTATATATAATAATTAAAATAAATGGGATTATTAAATTACAGGATTTTGATAGAAGATAGATTTGATGTAGGATTTTTAATAAGATAGAATTGGAGAGGAAATTGCCGGATAGGGCGTAAAATTACATATTTAAAGTTACTAACATAATTTTTTTTGATCTTTTTAGGAATTTTTTGATATTTCGTTTGAAGCATGCTGCATTAACTTCACTTTTTTTCTGTCATACCACCACTTTGGTGCAGTTTTTTTCATCAGCGTATCTATTCCTCGCATACCAAACAGTTTCCAAAGACCATTCAATTTCCCTCCCAAATCGCTTTGCATTGCCCTTAGACTCATGGCAAAGCCAGAATCTATGTACTCCATATGATGCCAAAAGCCTGCGGGCATAAATAAGGTATCGCCATGTTCTAAGATAACTTCGTATCCCTGCGCCAGCTTTACCGCAGGAAAATTATCATAGTCAAACTGTTCGGTATAATTAGCATAGTTAGCCAGGCTAAGGACTTCCCAGGGTTTCCGGTATAATCTGAATTGTTCCTCATGGGGGAAAAGCAACACCCGCTTACGCCCTATGAATTGGGTATGCAGAATATGGCTCATATCAATATCAAAATGCATGTGTGTTACAGATCCCTGCCCACCTACAAAAAGCATCGGATATTTTTTTACAAAACCGTTCATTAACTCATCGGGCCAGGCAAAATCATCGATTAGCTGTGGTGCATGCTGAAAAATATTGAATAAAAAAATGCGCAGGTCAAGCGGTCCGGCTTTTACTTTCTCCAGGTAATCGCCAAACTTCATATAAGCATCTGCAGTATTTATGGGGGTGTAAGAATCACTTTTTACATTATTGTATACACCTACTTCTTTTTCTCCTACCTTATCAATAAAATAATCCCAGTTCCAGTTTTTATATGCCGGCCATTTTTTTGCAAGACCGGTAATAATAAGTGGTTTCATTTTCTCATAATAATTCTTTTTAAAATCTTCGGGACTGATAGATTCTACCTTGTCAATGGCTTTTAATTGCATGCTTGTTTGTTTAACTGGGCAAAATTAGCAATAATAATTCCGTCATACGTTAATAAACTGTTTTTGAAAAACTAATATCCGTTAGTTTTGTGTAAATGTTTTTATGGCTAAAATAAAAGCGGCAATCAACGGTACAATACAGGATGCTATTACAAAAAAAGCGGCAGCATTGTTTAGGGAAAAGGGGTATAAAGCCACATCTATGAGGGAACTGGCAGAAAACATTGGGGTAGAGGCGCCTAGCCTGTATAATCATATTGGTAGCAAAGCTGAGTTGTTGCAGAATATATGTTTTAAAGTAGCAAATGATTTTATTTTTCAGTTACAGTTTATTGAAGACTTAAAACATACTACCGTACAAAAAATTGACCAACTCATCCGGTTTCATATACAAATGATGTTACAGGTTTTTGATGAAGTATTTGTAGCCAATCATGAATGGAAACATTTGGAACAGCCATACCTGGACAATTTTTTAACCCAGCGGAAGAGCTACGAAAGCAGGATGGTACAATTAATAAAAGACGGAATTAAAAACAACGAGTTAAAAAACATTCATCCCCATGTAGCCGTACTTACCATATTGTCCGCAGTTCGTGGGTTGGAGTTTTGGCAACGCCATAAAAAAGAAATCAGTGCAAAAGTTTTGGAAAATAATATTGCAGCTCATTTATTAAACGGGTTAATCAAATAACAATGGCAGTTCATTTTCATCCTTTAAAAATTAAAAATATAAAAAAAGAAACGTCCGATTGTGTTTCTATAAGTTTTGATGTACCGCAAGAAATTGCCGCTGAATTTATTTATAAAGAAGGACAGAACATCACTATCAGGAAACAGATAAATGGTGAAGAACAACGCCGATCTTATTCTGTATGCAATGCCCCACATGAAAAAGAATTAAAAGTCGCAATCAAAAAGGTAGAAGGAGGATTGTTTTCTGCCTTTGCTAATGATGACCTGCAGCCTGGCGATATAATAGAAGTTATGCCACCAACCGGCAAATTTAACTCCAAAAACACGGCTGGAAATTTTCTTGCCATTGCAGCCGGCAGTGGTATTACGCCTGTTATTTCTATCATAAAGCATACCCTGCAAACCCAAACAGATAGCAGCTTTACGTTGATTTACGGGAATAAAAGCCGTAGCTCTATTATTTTTTTTGAAGAGCTGGAAGCTATTAAAAATAAATTCATGCAGCGGTTTACTTTTATAAATATTTTTAGCCGGGAAAAAACAGATGCTGATATTAATTTTGGTAGAATAAATGAAGATAAACTTCAGTCAATAAAGCAGCTTGTCAATTTTAAAACATTTACAGACACGTACCTCTGCGGCCCTGAAGAAATGATTTTTGCTGCGTCGGAATTTTTAGAAAATGAAGGGCTTCCTAAAAACAATATCCACTTTGAGCTATTTACAACACCGGGGCAAAAACAATCTACAACGCATGCCCAACAATCCGCCGAAGATGCCGGCCCTAAAAGTAAAATAACCATAAAGCTTGATGGTCGCAGCTTTGATTTTGACCTGGGCTTTAAAAGCGATAGTATTTTAGATGCTGCACTAAAGCAGGGCGCAGATCTACCCTATGCCTGCAAAGGCGGTGTATGTTGTACCTGCAGGGCAAAGCTTTTAGAAGGCAAAGTACACATGGATGTAAACTATGCCCTGGAAGAAGAAGAACTTGCACAGGGCTTTATCCTCACCTGCCAAAGTCATCCGCTTACAGATAAAGTGGTGATAGATTTTGATGTAAAATAAAATTAAAAAGATTAATCTTTTAAAATAATGAACAGTAATAATGCTAAACTCAGAATAATAATAACCGGCACTACGGGCATGGTAGGTGAAGGCGTATTACACGAATGTTTATTAAATGATAAAGTGGAAGAAGTATTGGCAATTAACCGTAAACCATATGGCGTAATGCATCCAAAATTAAAAGAAATTATACACGCTGATTTCTTTAATTTATCGCCCATAGAATCACAGCTTTATAATTATAATGCCTGTTTTTTCTGCCTCGGTGTTTCATCAGTTGGCATGAAAGAGCCTGAGTTCTATCGCCTGACTTATCAATTAACGATGCATGTAGCTGAAACCTTGTCCCGGGTTAATAATGCAATGACTTTCTGTTATATTTCGGGTGCCGGTACAGATAGTACAGAAAAAGGAAGAGTTATGTGGGCAAGGGTAAAAGGCAAAACAGAAAATGATTTAATGAAACTTCCTTTTACGCAGGTTTATAATTTTCGCCCGGGCGTTTTAGCACCAACAAAAGGTTTGAAAAATACACTTTCCTATTACAAATATTTCGGCTGGTTGATCCCAATAATAAAGCTTATCACTCCAAAATATATCGGCTCTTTAAAACAACTAGGTACTGCCATGATAAATGCAGCATCGCAAGGATATGAAAAACAAATTCTGGAAGTAACAGATATTAAGGCATTGGCAAAATAATTGCATTCTTCTACATAACTAAAAGCCCCGTTAAAAAAATAACGGGGCTTTTATAAAAAGAAAATTTTCTTTTTTATTCGATGATTATTTTTTGCGTTTGTCTTTCATCTTCGGCCAATAATCGCAACAGGTAAACCCCCTTGGGTAATCCTGTAATGTTGTATTGATTATTTGCTGTTTTTGCAAATTGCTTTACCGTTTTTCCTGAAGCGTCTAACAACTGTATTTGTTTAAAATTGTCAGCTCCGTTAATTAAAATAAAATTATGAGCCGGGTTAGGCAAGATGCTTACCAGGTATTTTTTTGTAAAATCAATTCTTAATACAATACTGTAATTATATTTTCCATCCTTATCAATAATTTTTAAGCGGTAATAGTTGATGCCATTCAACGGGTTAATATCTGCGGCTGTATAGTTGTTTCTACCGACTGCGTTTCTTGCTAATACAGTATTAATTGCCAAAAAGTTTCTTCCATCACTACTTTTTTCTAATTCAAAATGGGAGAAATCCTGTTCGTTCTCTGTTGCCCAAAGCAGGCAAACATTTGTATTGCATTTACTTGCTGCAAAGCTGATAAGCGTTACCGGTAATGGATTCAATGGTGTGGCTGACGCCAGGGTAAAAGGGCTGAAATTAGTCACAGGATTAAGTGATTGTACTGTACCTGATGCATTGGTACCAGTAGTTCCGCCATTTCCTTCATCTTTCCAGGTGCTGCCATTCCAACGGGCCACCCGCAGGTCAGGCAAACTATTTACTATACCACCACGGGTTGCATTCCAGCTTTCGGTAACTTTTACATTAGAGGTTCCGGTAATCCTGTCCAGCAGCCAGTATTCCTGCCCCGAAACATGATTTAGCGTGGGATCCCGAAGAGTGGTGTCATATAAGGGATGTGGATTTGTGTTAAAATATTGTGCCCTGAACCGGTCGGTAACAATCGCCGGTGCAGTAATGCTGATTGGTGCATATTGGCTATTCTGTCCTCCCACAGGAAAAGTAAATACATCATCCCCAATTTTAGTTACCGGTCCTATCACATGGCTGGTAGCCGAAACTCCTGTATAGCCGATATTATCCGGAAAAATCAGGTTGTTACCTGCACTGGCATTAATATTCCCTCCATTAAAAGTGAGTGAGCCTGTTACGGTTACAGAATCATTTAGTGTTATTTTACCGGTACCCGTCTTTTCCATAGTTAGCTCACTTATGGTAATCGGTTGTGTACCTAATTGATCAACTACCCCATCCGTAGCGCCATTAAATTTTATCTTACTTAATAAAATACTGGTGGTTGAATTTAGGGTTAGGTTTCCTGTGATTTCATCAATGCTCCCAACGGCCACAGTCATTGGGCCTCCATTTCTTATATAAGTTACGCCACCTATATATTTATTACCTGAGTTTGCCACATCTGCATCATAAAATGTGTTTGTTCCATTATTGGTAAAGCTGCTGTTACCGGTAATTACATTGTTGTAAACTGTCGTATTATAACCTCCACCATAGGTGGCATCATCAGCTATGGTTACATTACCGGTGATGGAATTATTATAAAAATAACTGTATGCACCCGTTTTATAACCGGTTACCGAAAACGAAATTACTTTCAGTGTGTCTTTTTGAATATTAAAGCCCGTAGTATTCTGTATGTTTATTATTCCTCCCGTTGTTTGGTTGATGAGGCGGAAAATAGCAAAAGCACTATTGCTGGTATAGATGGCTGCAATATTCACGGTTCCTGCAATAGTAGTAGCAACGCCGTTATTACCCAGAGTTGATGCCCCTGAAGTATTGTTGGTATAGGAAAAGTTACCGGTGATTGCAGCACCGGCATTAAAAAATTGCGTAGCGCCAGTTGCGGTACGGTTTACAGTAAGGTTGCCATTAAAGTTTGAAGCAGAACCATTACTTACATTTAAACCCCCTGAGTTAGTGGCTGTAAAACTGGTATTGCCATTATAAGTATTTGCTGTGTTTGCCACATCTGCGTCGTATAACACATTGGTTCCATTATTGGTAAAGCTGCTGGTGCCGGTTATTATATTGTTGTAAACGGTCGTACTATAACCCCCACTGTAGCTGGCATCATCAGCTATGGTTACATTACCAGTTATGGAGTTATTATAAAAATAAGCGTAAGCACCCGTTTTATAACCTGTTACAGAAAAGGAAATTACTTTTAGTGTATCTTTTTGAATATTAAAGCCCGTACTGTTTTGTATGTTTATCGTTCCACCTGTGGTTTGATTTATCAGCCGGAAAATAGCAAAACTACTATTAGTGATATAGCCTGCTGCAATATTAACTGTTCCTCCAATAGTGGTGGCAACGCCAATAGTACCCAAAGTTGATACACCGGAAGTATTGTTGGTATATGAAAAGTTGCCGGTGATTACTGCGCCAGAATTAAATAATGAAGTGGCGCCTGCAACAGTACGGCTTATAGTAAGGTTGCCATTAAAGGTTGAAGCCGAACCATAGCTTACTTGAAGACCTCCCGAGTTAGTAGCTGTAAAACTGGCATTGCCATTATAAGTATTTGCTGTGTTTGCCACATCGGCTTCATTGAATTCGTTGGTTCCATTCTTAGTAAAGCTGCTGGTACCGGTTATTACGTTGTTATGTATATATGTAGCATAACCAGTAGTGTAGGTGGCATTATCAGCTATTGTTACATTACCGGCGATGGAGTTATTATAAAAATAACCGTAAGCATTCCCTGTATACCCGGTTACCAAAATCGAATTTATTTTTAGTGTGTCTTTTTGAATATCAAAACCGGTAGTGTTCTGTATGTTTATAGTTCCACCGGTTGTTTGGTTAATGAGGCGGTAAATGGCAAAAGCACTATTGGAGCTATAGTTTGCGGCTATATTCACTGTTCCTGCAATGGTGGTTGCAAAGGCGAGATTACCCAAAGTTGATGCCCCGGAAGTATTATTGGTATAGGAAAAATTGACGGTAATTACAGCGCCTGAACTAAATAATGAAGTGGCGCCTGCAACAGTACGGCTTACGGTAAGGTTGCCATTAAAGGTTGAAGCCGAACCACTACTTACAATTAGAGCTCCTGAGTTATTAGCAGTAAAACTGGTATTGCCATTATAAGTATTACCATTGCTGCCTCCTTCAGCTTCAGTTAACTCATTGGTTCCATTCTTGGTAAAACTGCTGGTGCCGGTTATTACGTTGTTGCGTATATATGTAGTATAACCAGTAGTGTAGGTGGCATTATCAGCTATTGTTACATTACCGGTTATAGCGTTATTTAAAAAATATGCATAGTTATTCCCTGTGTAACCGGTTAGTGAACAGGAAGCTACTTTTAGTGTATCTTTTTGAATATCAAATCCCAAGGTGTTCTGTATGTTTATTGTTCCACCGGTTGTTTGGTTTATCAACCGTTTAATGGTAAAAGTATTATTAGCAGTATAGTTGGCTGCAATATTCACTGTTCCTCCAATAGTAGTGGCAACGGCTGAAGTACCCAAA
>JBDUCK010000337.1:0-3718 GCA_040003485.1 Ferruginibacter sp.
CAAGAATTATTATAGCGGGTGGCGGCACTGGTGGACATATTTTTCCGGCGATTGCCATTGCAAATGCTATAAAAAAGCTAGCTCCTCAAACCGAAATTTTATTTGTGGGGGCAAGAGGTAAAATGGAAATGGAAAAAGTGCCGCAGGCAGGATATGAAATAAAAGGTTTGGAAATAGCGGGGTTGAACAGGAGTTCTTTGATAAAAAATATTGGGTTGCCATATAAGCTGGTAAAAAGTTTTCTGCAGGTACGTACAATTTTTAAAGCTTTTAAACCTGATGCGGTAATAGGAGTGGGTGGTTATTCAAGTTTCCCGGTCTTGCGTTTTGCACAAAGCCAGGGTATAAAAACTTTTATACACGAAAGCAATTCATTTGCAGGCAAAAGCAATATTCTTTTGGGTAGAAGAGCAATGAAAATATTTACCGCCTCCGATGGTATGGAGCATTTTTTTCCGGCTGCAAAAATTTTAGTTACTGGTAATCCTGTACGGCAAAATATTGTAGCAAATACCATTTCTAAAGAAGAAGCGCTCCGGTATTTTGGATTCTCGGCAGGTAAAAAAGTTGTATTAATTATCGGCGGCAGTCTTGGTGCAAAAAGTATAAATGAAGCTATTGATAAACGTATAGATGAATTTGAAAAAAATAACCTGCAACTGATCTGGCAAACCGGCAAACCATACCTGGAGAAAGCGACAGAGCAGACAAAAGGAAGATCCAATGTTTTTGTAAATGATTTTATAACCCAGATGGAATACGCTTATGCTGCCGCAGATATGGTTATAAGCCGGAGTGGCGCCATGGCAATAGCCGAGTTGTGTGTTGTAAAAAAACCAGTTGTTTTTGTGCCGTATCCTTTTGCGGCAGAAGATCACCAAACAGCAAATGCAAAAACTTTGGTAAATAAACATGCAGCAAAAATGATAAAAGATAGTGATGCGTTAGATAAGTTAGTCCCGGCAGTTATTGAATTGTCAAAAGACCAATCATTGCAAAAAGAATTGGAAGAAAATATCGGCAATCTCGGAATTTATAATGCAGATGAAATAATTGCAAATGAAATTTTAGAAAGCATTTAGGAAAAGATAAAAAGTAAATAGAGTAGAAAAAGTAAATAGAATAAATAAAGTGTCAGAGCTAAATTAATGAATGAAACAAACAAAATATTTGAGACTCAACAGTTCCCCCTTCTGGAACATCCCGATTTTTTCGGGAAGGGGGCGGAGGGAGCTTTAGGAGCAGTTTTCTTTCTCGGCATCGGTGGTATTGGTATGAGTGCGATTGCAAGATATTTTAACAGCAAGGGGCATAAAGTAAGTGGGTATGATAAAACTCAAACCATTCTTACAAAACAGTTAGAGCAGGAAGGAATGCAGATTCATTATGAAGATAACGTAGCACTAATTGATAAAAATGCAAAGCTGGTGGTGTACACACCTGCTATTCCGGCAGGGCATACAGAGCTTAATTATTATCAGCAAAATAATTATACGCTGCTAAAACGAAGTGATGTTTTAGGAATGATAACGAAAAGTAATTTTAATATATGTGTAGCAGGTACACATGGCAAAACCACTACCAGTGCAATGGTTGCGCATATATTAAGAGACAGTGGTTATGGTTGTAATGCATTTTTAGGCGGCATAGCTACTAATTATAACACAAATTTCTGGAGTAGTCCAAAAAATGTTTGTGTGGTAGAAGCAGATGAATACGATCGTAGTTTTTTGAAATTAAGTCCGGATATAGCCATCATTACTTCTATGGATGCCGATCATTTGGATATTTATGGAACGGCCGAAAATGTAGAGCAGGCGTTCATTGATTTTTCTACCAAAATTAAACCTGGTGGTTGCCTCATTTTAAAACAAGGATTAAAAAGAAACGATGATTTTAAAATAGAAGATACCTGTACGTACAGTGTAGAAGATAAAAAAGCAAATATTCACATCAATAATTTAAGAATTGACAATGGCGCTTACCGGTTTGATGTTATTAATAACTATTGGACGATAGAAAATGTAGAACTGAATATGGGCGGCCGGCACAATATTGAAAATGCAATAGCCGCAATAGGCGTAGCAAAATATTTAAAGATTGATGATAGTAAAATTAAAGCCGCAATAAGTTCTTTTAAAGGAGTAAAGCGCAGGTTTGAATATATAGTAAAAAATGAGGACGCTGTTTATATTGATGATTATGCCCATCATCCGGAAGAATTAAGGGCTTTAATAAATAGCGCAAAAGAATTATTCCCGGCAAAAAAATGTACGGTAATATTTCAGCCACATTTATTCAGTCGCACAAAAGATCTGGCTGATGCATTTGCAGAAGTATTGAGCCTGGCAGATGAGACAATATTGTTACCAATTTATCCTGCAAGGGAATTACCTATCCAAGGCGTAAGCAGCGAAATGATTATAAATAAAATGACGAATAAAAATAAATGGGTAAAAGAAAAATCAGAATTAACAGAATGGATAAAAGAAAATAAAACAGCTTTGCTGATTACTGCAGGTGCCGGTGATATAGATACAATGGTGCAACCCATAAAGGCAGCACTTCTGAAAAATAAATGAGTGATAAAAAATTAAATATTAAAAAAATACTTTCAGGCCTGTTGTGGGTAACCATTGGTATTGGCACTGTTGTGTTGTTGATAGCAGCCGTAAAGCGTAAAGATGCAAAACATTGCAAAGGGATAGAAATAAATATCAGCGGTGCAAACAATAATTTTTTTATTGATAAAAAAGATGTGCTGGCCGTTATCAACCGCTTTACAGATGAGGCAGCGGGGAAAGCGATTGAAAGTTTCAACCTGCGCCAGATGGAAGCTGCGTTGGAAGAAGATGTATGGATAAAAAATGCAGAACTGTTCTTTGATAATAATAATATCCTCCAGGCTGATGTAGAGGAAAGAGAACCGGTTGCCAGAATTTTTACGCTGGCAGGCAATACTTTTTATATTGACAGCAGTGCAATGATGTTGCCGCTGAGCGAAAAATTTTCTGCAAGGGTGCCCGTATTCACTGATTTTCCGTCAGAAGCAAAATTTCTTTCTGCACCAGACAGCAGCCTGTTAGCAGATATCAGGAATATGAGCATGGAATTACAGGCTGACAGTTTTTTAATGGCAATGATAGACCAGGTAGATATTACCCCACAACGCAATTTTGAAATGATACCTAAGATCGGCAACCAGTTAATTGAATTTGGAGATGCATCAGATGCCCCCGCTAAATTTAAAAAACTGAAACTCTTTTATAAAAATATTATGCTCAAAGCAGGCTGGAACCGGTACAGCAACATCAACCTGCAATATGATAACCAGGTTGTAGCCAAAATAAAAGGGAAAGAAGATATTGCAGCAGACTCGTTAAGAACATTACAGTTAATGCAGATAATGGCTGCTAATGCAGCTAAAGCTTCGGCAGATTCTGCACAATCTTTTTACCAGGACAATGAAAAAAATTCAGCAGATACTTCACTCATACAGCAATCGCTGCAGCGTGATGAAATAGCAGAACCATCCAATTCCAATACTATTGAAAAACCCTCACCACAAGAGCATGCTGTACCGGCAATAACAAAGCCTGTTACCACAATTGCAAAACCAATCATTGTAAAACCAGTGCCGGCAAAGCCTGTAGCAAATACTGCAAAACCTGCAGCAAAAAAGCCAGTAACTACAAAACCAATTATTAAACCGGTTATT
>JBDUCK010000338.1:0-3711 GCA_040003485.1 Ferruginibacter sp.
TAAATGCTGATTTAAAACCAGAGATCGGCAACCAGTTTGAGATTGGTACCAAGGGTAATTTATTAAATGATAAATTAACTTACCAGGTGGCTATTTTTGATGCCGTGTTTACCAATAAGTTTACTACTATAGCGGTTCCGTACAACAGTACCACTACACTTTACGGTTATGTAGTAAATGGCGGAAAGCAGGATGATAAAGGATTAGAAGCGTTGGTAAAATATACTGCTTATCAATCAGCAGGTGGTTTCATTAAAACAATTACACCATTTGCAAATCTTACTTACTCCGATTATAAGTATAAAGATTTTAGATTTCAAACCATTGGGAAAACAGTAGCTGCCCCTGTAAAAGACAGTGCGTTGGTAACCGATTACAGCAACCACAGGGTACCCGGGGTAGCCAAAATAGTAGCCAATCTAGGGCTTGATATTGCCACAAGGCCAGGGATTTATGCCAATGTAAATTATTTTTATAAAGATGGGATGCCTATTACTTCTGATGGCTTACTCAATACCGGAAGTTATAGTTTATTAAATGCAAAACTAGGCTTTCAACGCAGCCTTTCTACTCATTTTGATCTGGATGTTTATTTAGGGGTAAACAATATTACCAATACCAAATATCCTATTATGGTTTTTGTAAATCAAATACCGGATGCATACATAGCTGCACCAAGAAATGCAAATGTATATGGCGGCCTGAATGTGAAATATAATTTTTAATCGTTGCTAGAGCTGACACCTTTAAAAAGGGTGTCAGCTTTAATAAAAAAAGTACATGAAAAAAATATTCATCATTTTATCCCTGCCATTTTTTTTACTTTCCTGCGGCAGGTTTGGGAATAAAGAAACCGATGGTAAAAAAGATATGCGGATTGTTTGCTTATCTAAGCAATTGACTGAAATGGTTTTTGCTTTAGGTAAAGGCCACGATATTGTTGCCGTTGACCTGAGCAGTACTTATCCTGACAGTGCTAAACTCCTTAAAACAGTAGGCTATCACCGGGCTTTAAGTCCCGAAAGTATTATTGCAATGAACCCAGACCTGGTGATACACAGCAATGATATTGGGCCGGAGAATGTGCTGCCCCAGATAACAAAAGCGGGGCTTAATATAAAAGCATTTGGTGGTGCCAATACAATAGATAGCGCCAAACTTTTATTAAAACAACTCGGAAAGTTTTTTGGCCTGCAAAAAAAAGCAGACAGTATCATTACCAAAATGGACGCAGATATTCTAACTGCTGCAAAAATTTTAAATGCATTAAATATAAAAGATACACCCACTGTAATGATCATTCATTTTGGCCGGGCCAACAATGTTTATTTTGTAATGAGTGGCAGAAAAGGGGTAGGCGATAAGATGATAGAACTGGCTGGGGGCAAGGCTGTAAAGTATGATGCTAAAGGTGCCAGGCAAATCAGCGCAGAAGCAGTAGCGCTTTCCAACCCGGATATAATTATTGCAACAGATTATGGATACGATCAAATGGGCAGCGTAGAAAAATTTAAAACAGTGCCCGGTGTAGGCCTTACAAATGCCGCAAAAAATAATAGTATTTACCGTTTTGAAGAACATGACCTGATTTATTTTGGTCCACGTTCCGGAGAAAATATTACTAAATTAATGAACCTCATTCATCCTATTGCTGATGCTGCGAAAAAATAAATATTTTTTTCCTGTATTAATTGCATTACTGGTTATTATGCTGGTAAATGCAATAGCATTTGGAGCAGTACAAATACTACCTGCACAAATGTTCGCAGCCATTCAGCATTTTTCACAAGGAAAAGATCCGGCAAATATTTATGAAGGAGTGTTTTTACAAATCCGTTTGCCACGGGTTTTATTGTGTGCCATTACAGGGGCTATTCTTTCTGCTTCGGGTGTATTGATGCAGGGGTTATTCCGCAATCCCATTGTAGAGCCCGGCCTTGTAGGAACCAGTGCCGGTGCAGCTTTTGGCGCCTCACTGGTGTTTGTTCTTTCTGCATCTATGAATCCTGCAGTAAAAAGTATTACGGGCCCGTTGCTGGTGCCGCTGTTTGCTTTTGGCGGCGGCTTGCTGGCTACTTATATTGTTTATTCTCTGGCCAAAAATGCCAAGCGGGTCTCCATAATGTCGCTGTTATTAATTGGTATTGCAGTAAATGCTGTGGGCTTAAGTGCTACAGGATTTATGAGTTACATCGCAAGAGATCCGCAGGCAAGAAGTATTACTTTCTGGAACCTGGGAACTTTTTCGGGCGCCAATTGGATGCAGGTTTTTATTACTGGAACTGTTGCAGCCATTATTTTTTTTATTGCACTCCGTTATTCAAAACAATTAAATGCATTGTTGCTGGGAGAAGAAGAAGCAGCTTATTTAGGCGTAGATACCAACAGGTTAAAACAACGCATAATGCTGCTGAATACAGCGATGGTTTCTGTGGCGACAGCTTTTGTAGGCGTAATAAGTTTTATGGGCCTCATTGTGCCGCATGTACTGCGTTTATTGATTGGCAGTGACAATAAAAAATTATTGCCTGCCTCTATGATCACAGGTGCAGTGTTACTTACCCTGGCAGATATGGGTGCCCGGCTTTTACTGGCTCCTGCAGAAATACCCATCGGCATTATTACTTCGCTGGTGGGTGCCCCGGTTTTTATTCTCTTATTAAAGAAATTTAACCTGGTACAACAGAAAAGAGGCTATAATGCTTAAAACAGAAAAGATATATTTCAGCATTCATAAAAAAGAAATTCTTAAGAATATCAGTGCGGCATTTTTGCCTGGGGAATTTAATATGATACTGGGTCCTAACGGTTCAGGCAAATCTACTTTTCTTAAAATATTCAGCGGAGAAATTCATAGCAATAAGGGAACCGTTTTATATGATGATGTTTCAATTGCAACTATTAAAAAAGATGCGCTTGCCAAGGTAAGAGCTGTAATGAGCCAGCAGCCTGAATTGAGTTTTCCACTCACGGTAGATGAAGTAGTGATGATGGGCCGATACCCGCATTTTACTTTTAACCCAAATAAAAAAGATGAAAATATCTGCAATGAAGTAATGCAGCGGATGAATGTAAATATTTTTAAAGAAAGAAATTATTTAACCCTCAGCGGTGGAGAAAAGCAACGGGTGCAGTTTGCAAGAGTGCTGGCACAGATATGGGAAAAGCCGGCTACCGGTTACCGTTATTTATTTTTAGACGAACCCCTCACTAACCTGGATATAAATTATCAGCAGGAATTTTTGCAGGTAGCCCGGGAATTTGCAAAAAATGATACGGTGCTGGTGGCCGTAATGCATGACATCAACCTGGCAGTGCAGTACGGCGATAAATTATTTTTTTTAAAAGAAGGGGAATTGGTTGCCCAGGGAAAACCAAAAGATATTCTAACGGAGGACTTAATTGAGCAGGTATTTTTAGTAAAATCAACAATAATCAATAACCCAATAACAAATAAGCCGCTGATTATTTATAATTAAATTTTTTATAAAATGGAATGGCAAAAATGTTCAAAAAGATATGCAGCATTAGTTATACTAGTATCGCTGAATTTTAGCTGGGGAGAATATGCCTTTTCACAAACAGATAGCAGCCTTCTTTTAAAAGGCGTGGTCGTATCGGGCCTGATTGTTACGAGGCCAAATGAGACCCCCATCAACATCAGCTCATTATCTGTACTAAAAATGAGGGCTTCAGGGTCGTATAATATTT
>JBDUCK010000339.1:0-3679 GCA_040003485.1 Ferruginibacter sp.
CAATATTGATACCACCGGCGATTTGCGTATAGACGGAACGCTGAAAGGTAATGTAAACAGCAAAGCAAAAGTGCTTATTGGCCCGGCGGGTTGTGTAGATGGAAATATTTATTGCCGCCAGGCAGATATCATGGGCCAGGTTACAGGTAATTTAACGACTACTGACCTGCTGCAGTTATTGGGAAAAGCAGCCATAGCAGGAGATATTAAAGCAGCTAAATTACTTATTGAAAGCACCGTTAATTATAATGGACAGTGCCAGATGGGTGCAAATATCCTGGAATTAATTCCAGAGATAGGATTAGCTGTAAATGAATAAAGAACCTGATAAATCTCTTTGGAAATACGCAGGCCTTGCTACACAATTTTTAGTAGCAATAGGCATTGCCGTATTTGCTGGTTTAAAAATAGATGAATGGCTAAAATTAAAAACTCCATTAGCCGTATGGATATTACCTTTGCTTGTAATTACAGGTATCATTATTAAGATAGTAAAAGATACTGCTCCAAAAAAATAATTACATGAATTCCCCTTCCCGGTTACTGGTTCCTTTTATGATTGTATTTGGATGTACTTTTATTATTATTCTTGCCGGTTGGAAATTCCTGAGCACTTACGGCATTGATAATTATGTATTACTAGGGGCTAATACCCTGTTTTTTTTAGTATGCATCCTTGTTTTTTTTATTCAGAAAAAAGGCATGAAAAACCCGAATCCAAATGTATTTATCCGTAGCATTATGGGTGGCATGATGATAAAAATGTTTTTCTGTATTGTGGCAGTCCTGGCCTATACTCTTTTGATTGGAGAAGGCTTTAATAAAAAAGCTGTATTCATATCTTTGTTTTTTTATCTTATTTATCTTACTGTAGAGGTAAAGGTTTTAATGAAGCTGAATAAACAACATCATGCCTAAGCAACAGGTTTCTTTTTCTGCCTTAATCCCATACCTGCCTCAAGGAAGTTTTGAAAGTGTTGTGCATTACATTGAGTTTTATAAAGTACAACTAACGGTTAGCCGCCAACGCCAAACCATACTGGGCGATTACCGGCATGCCCATGCAGGTAAAGGCCACCGTATAAGTGTTAATGGTAACCTTAATAAATATTCGTTTTTAATAACTTTACTGCACGAGCTGGCACACCTGTTTACTTATGAGCGGCATAGCCACAGGGTACCGGCACATGGGCAGGAATGGAAAAACGAGTACGGTAAGATACTGGCAGAGTTTTTATCAAAAAAAATCTTTCCGGCAGATGTAGAAACTGCCCTGGTGCAGACTTTAAAAAACCCGGCAGCCAGCAGTTGTGGCGATGAAAAATTATTGCGGGTATTAAAAAACTACGATCCCAAAAAAGCCGGGCATTTTTTTATAGAACAATTTCCGGCTGGTGCTTTGTTTAAAATAAAAGGTGATCGCATTTTTAAAAAAGGAGAAAAGATAAGGAAGCGTTTTAAATGCCGGGAAATAGCTACCGGTAAATGGTATTTATTTAGTGGGGTGTATGAAGCGGAGCATGTACCGGAATAATAAAATCAGGTGTATATGGGACCTGTAATTCATAGTTCCTTTAGCATCCAGATTGCACAGCCGGTATGGCCACTCTCTCCCAATGCAGACGGTAAATATTGAAATCCCATTTTTTCGTACAAAGGCACTGCAATGCTCAGTTCCGGCATTGTTTCCAGATACATTTTTTTGTAGCCCATTTCTTTAGCAGTTTCGTCGCATTTATTCAATAAAATTTTCCCTATCCCCTTACCTCTTGCTTTGGCACTTAAATAGAGTTTTACCAATTCGCAGGTATCACCCGGCAAATTACGGGTAGGAAAAATCCCGGCACCGCCCATTATTTCCCCATTAATTATCGCTACAAAATACACACTCCCAGGTGAAGTAAATAATTCTGACAGCCGGTCTGTGGTTTCATCAAAGTAAACCGTACCTGGCTTTGCAGCATTAAATTCAGTTAAAGAATCTCTTATAATTATTGCCAGTGCTGTATTATCAGAAGGCTCTATATGTCTCACCAATAAATTTTCCATATAAATGTAAAATTAATTATTGCCTGAACAAATGCAATTTATTGGTGTTATGCTCCATAATTCAATACCTGCATTTTTTGGATAATCATTTGCAATATGTCAGTAATTATGTTTCTTTTTTCCAAAATTCACCTATTTTCGATAACTCTTAATCTTAAGTAATCTGTTGCAGCAAAATTTAAAATACAGCGAAGAAGAGTTGGTAATGCTATTGCAAAACCAGGATCAAACTGCATTTTCATATTTATATGATAATTATGCGGCTGCCTTAAATGGCATAATATACCGTATGGTAGAAGAGCAACAACTGGCAGAAGATATTTTACAGGAAGCATTTATAAAGATCTGGAATAATTTTAAGCAATACGACAGCAGTAAAGGCCGCCTTTTTACCTGGATGATAAATATTACCCGTAATTTGACTATAGATACTTTACGAAGCAAAGGATACAAAAAACAGCAAAAAATCTCACAGGATGAAAATTCCGTAAGTAGTTATCAGGATAAGAGTTTTAACACGGATAGGTTTGACACAATTGGTGTAAGGAAACAATTATCTAATTTAAATCCTGATCAAAGAATAATCATTGACCTGGCTTACTTTAATGGGTATACGCAGGATGAGATTTCTAAAGAAATGGGAATACCGCTGGGTACAGTAAAAACAAGAATGCGCACAGCAATAATAGAATTAAGAAAAATTTTGCAATAAAAGTTAAGTGGAAATAAAAGACATCATATCATCCGGGCTTCTTGAAATGTATAGCTTAGGCCTTACTTCTGCTGAAGAAACAGCACAGGTAGAGGCATGGATAAAAATGTACCCGGAAGTTGCAGCCGAATTAAATGAAATTGAAATAAGCATGGAAGCCTATGCCATGGCAAATGCTATTGAACCAAATAAAGGATTAGAAAAGAAAATACTTGACTCGATAAACAAAAATCATAATATTGAAAATTATACCAGCACTGCAAAAATTTATTCCATTTCATCCTTTTGGAAATGGGCCGCTGCAGCTTCTGTTATACTGTTAATTGGTAGCAGTGTTTTAAATATGGTTTATTATAACAAGTACAATAAAGCAAATACAGCTTACCAGGAAACCCAACAACAGTTGGTTGCGCAAAATGAAAAATTAGCAGACCTGGATAACGAAATGACTGATATGAACCGGGATATGAACGTGGTTCAAAGTAAATATAGTGAGCCGGTTGCATTGCATGGCCAGGCAGCTGCACCTGATGCTGTTGCGAAAATATTCTGGATGAAAAATACGGGTGATGTTTACATAGATCCCAGTAATTTACCGGAAGCACCGTCCGGCAAGCAATACCAGCTTTGGGCATTTGTAGATGGCAAACCTATTGATGCAGGATTGATTGTAAGTACTAAAAAAGGAAATAAGTACCAGATACAAAAAATGAAAAGTTTTGGCAAAGCAGAAGCTTTTGCAGTAACACTTGAAACCACCGGTGGTAATCCTACACCCAAAGGTGATATTTATGTATTGGGAAAATTGTAAGATCAAAAAGATATTAAATAAAAAAACCTTCAGTAAACTGAAGGTTTTTTTATTTGTACCCGGGAACGGAATTGAACCGTCACTCGCATTACTGCGAACAGGATTTT
>JBDUCK010000340.1:0-3670 GCA_040003485.1 Ferruginibacter sp.
TGAAAGCACAAACGATTGATCAGGGTAAAAGCTTGTTGTATTATGAAAAATATAAAAGTGCCAGGGCAGCTTTTGAAAAAATGGTTACTGCAAATCCCAATGATGTCGATGCGGCTTACTGGTTGGGACAAACGTTAATTTCGCCGGATGATAAAACCGCAGCGGATCTTGCAGCAGCAAAAGCATTGTATCAAAAATCATTAATGGCAAACAGCAACAGTGCGTTGTTATTGGCAGGTATGGGGCATGTTGAATTATTAGAAGGTAAAGACCAGGAGGCAAGAAATCATTTTGAAACAGCCATCAGTTTATCCCAGGCCAAGGCAGTGCCTGTATTGAACGCGGTTGGTTTTGCCAATGTTAATGCAAAAAGTGGAGATGCGGCTTATGCAATAGAAAAATTAAAGCTCGCTACTTCAATCAAAAAAATGAACGATCCTGATGTATTTGTAAATTTGGGAGATGCGTATAAAAAAATGGGCGATGGCGGGCAGGCACAGTTAGCCTATGAAGCTGCCTTGGCCTTAAATCCCAAGTATGCAAGGGCATCTTATCGCATCGGTAAAATATACCAGACACAAGGTGCAGCACAGGAAGAAATTTATATGAAATATTATAATGAAGCCATTGCAAAAGACGCTGCATATGCTCCGGTTTACGAAAACTTATATAATTTGTATTACAACACAGATGTTCCGAAGTCGGCTCAATACCTCGAAAAATTCCTTGCCAATACAGATGACAATCCTAAAAACTGTTATTTAAGAGCATCAATTTTATATGCACAGGCATTGTTTGCAGATGCGGTAAAAAAGGCAGATGAGTGTATTGGAGCAAATCCTGCTCCTTATCCTAAATTATACGGGATAAAAGCCTATGCTTACGATAAGTTAAAAGATTCAATAAATGCGAAAGCTTCATTTGAAAAATATTTCCAGGTAGCCGATACTGGTATCATTGGAATGGGTGATTATTCTACTTATGCTTCTGTTTTATTAAAGTTTCCCGGCAATGATTCTATTGCAGGCACTTATGTAGACAAGGCAGTTGCGCTCGATACTCTGGAAGTGAATAAGGTGAATTATCTAAAAGCAATGGCTGCCAGTTACGAAACTCAAAAAAAATTCGAGGAAGCCGCCGACTGGTATAATAAAGTGGTAAAAGTAAAAAGAGCTCCTGGTAAAGTAGATCTTTACAATGCGGGTTTTAATTATTTTAGAACAGGTAAGTATGAAGATGCAATTAATATTTTCAGCACCTACATCCAAAAATTTCCGGAAGATGCTTTCGGGTACTATATGTCAGCAAAATCTAAATGGGGTATTGATTCGTTGATGACCCAGGCTACTGCGAATGCGGATTTTGAAAAAGCCATCACCGTTGGGATGGTGGATTCAGTGAAATATAAGCCTCAGGTGGTTGGTAGCTATAAATATTTTGTTGCGTATTATGCCAATATTAAAAAAGACAATGCCAAAGCAATAGAATATTGTGACAAAATTTTATCATTGGATCCGCAGGATGCTGACGCTTTAAACAACAAGCAGGCACTGATGGCTCCGGCACCAAAACAAACCAAACCGGCACCGTCCAAACCGGCATCTGCCAAGCCTGCGGCCGCTCAAAAAAAAAATTAAAAAAGCACTAAAATAAAATTGTCCCTCTTCATTCAGTTGAAGGGGGATTTTTCTTTTTGTAAACGAAAATTGTTTTTTGCTCACCCTGCCTTATTTTTGCTTTATGCAATTTTTTATTCTTCAAGCCAATAATGTAAACAATGCGGCAAATTATTTGCCCATTGCCATACAATTGATATTTGCTATTGGGTTTATTGTAACAATGATGGGCCTTACCCATTATTTTGGCCCAAAAAGAAACACCTCCGACAAATTACAAAACTTTGAAAGCGGTATAGAAATTAAAGGCAATGCCCGTCAGCCAATGGCCATTAAATATTTTTTAGTAGCCATTTTGTTTGTGTTGTTTGATGTGGAAGTAATTTTCTTTTACCCGTATGCAGTTAATTTCAGGTCATTAGGATGGAATGGTTTTGTGGCAGTAGCAGCATTTGTTGGTTTATTTATAGCAGGTTTTATTTATATTCTAAAGAAAGGGGCGTTGGATTGGGAAGATTAAATTTGTGATTTCTGAAGATGATTTTAAATCTGAATTAATAGAAACTTTTTTGTTGAAAGATTGTTTGTGCTGCTACAGTTCACACATTTTTCAGCGAATCAATTTAATAAAACATTATGTCTCGTCCTGTACAATATAATAATAAACTTAAAACGGTAGAAGCTCCTGAAGGAATGATGGGAGATGGTTTTATGGCTACTTCTTTGGAGAAAGTGGTTGGCCTTGCCCGTAAAAATTCTATCTGGCCTTTACCGTTTGCAACTTCTTGTTGCGGCATCGAATTTATGGCCACTGCAGCCAGTCATTATGACATTGCAAGATTTGGTGCAGAGCGCATGAGTTTTTCTCCACGCCAGTGCGATTTATTGATGGTGATGGGTACCATTTCCAAAAAAATGGGCCCTGTTTTACGCCAGGTTTATCTGCAAATGGCTGAACCACGCTGGGTTTTATCAGTTGGTGCCTGTGCCTGTAGTGGTGGAATTTTTGACACCTATTCTGTTTTACAAGGCATAGATCAGGTGATACCTGTTGATGTATATGTACCAGGTTGTCCGCCAAGACCAGAAGCTATTTTAGATGGATTTATGAAGATTCAGGAATTGATAGGGCAGGAAAGTTTACGCAGAAGAAAAGGCGAGAAATACAAAGACCTGATGGAAAGTTATGGAATACAATAACGGAACATAAATTTTAATTTTAGTTAGTTAGTAATTACAATAAAAGCCCAAGTGTAAAGTTCATGTCCTTAACAAACGAATTAATACAGCAAAAATTAGTTGACAAATTTGGCGATCAACTAACAGATTGGGTACAGCCTTATGGGATGTTAACTTTCACAGCTCCCAAAGAACTTAATTTAAAAGTATTACAATTTTTATACGATGACGGTGAACTTAAGTTTCAATTTTTAACTGACCTTCAGGCAGTCCATTATCCGCAACATAAAGGTGCAGAGCTGGCTGTAGTGTATCATCTTCATAACTTAACTGACAATATCCGCCTGCGGTTTAAAGTATTTACAGACATTGCAACACCGGATGTTTTTAGTGCAACAGCTTTGTATGCTTCAGCCAATTTTATGGAGCGGGAAACCTACGATTTCTTTGGCGTTAATTTTACCGGTCATCCTAATTTGATAAGAATATTGAACGTAGATGAAATGGATTACTTTCCAATGAGGAAGGAATTTCCATTGGAAGACCAGACGAGAGTAGACAAAGATGACGAGATGTTTGGAAGAGGATAATTCTATAGACTATAAAGTAGTTAAGTAATACTGTTTGTAAAGACAATTTTATAAATTAAATCAAAAGCCCGTTAGGGTTAGGGTATGAGCGATCACATTTTATTACCAGAAGGAAGTATTGAAAAATTAACTACCACGCTTAACATTGGGCCTACTCATCCCGCAACCCACGGTGTTTTTCAAAATATTCTTGAACTGGATGGCGAAAGAATATTAAAATCTACTTCCACGGTAGGTTATATTCACCGGGCATTTGAAAAGCTTGCAGAACGAAGACCACTATAC
>JBDUCK010000341.1:0-3654 GCA_040003485.1 Ferruginibacter sp.
GTATACAGCTATGGGCACTTAACCCATGTTGCCCCGGCACTAAATATCCTTTAGGCGATATAAGAAAAGAAAGGGTAGCCGAGGTACTACAACGCATTGCTGAAAATAAAATTTTCCAGATGCTTAACACCGGCGATCCTACAAAAATGGGTGAGCATTTAGGTATTACACAAGAACAGGCAAAAAAAGATACAGATGTGTTACAGAATATCTGCCGCTATTGCGATTTATTTTTCATAAAAAATATTGATCCAAAAACTTTGGAGCCTTTAATGAAAGCATAATTGAAGTGAGTGAATATTACTGTGGAGGCTACAAAGTTTTTTACAGAGACACAAAAGTAAAAAGCATTTACTTTATTTTATTCAGCGCCATCATCCCTATCATCCAATCGGCTATCCCTACCTGTTGTATGCCGCTAAGAAATTCCTTCATAAAAAGTGCATGGCTGAAATAATTTTATAGATACGAGGTTATTCCTTTTTTAGATTAATTATTTTACTGGCGATAATGCAGAAGTTCTTTGTACCTGGTTACCATCTCCTGCTGAGTAGCCCCTTTTTTATAGAGCTGAACAATTGTATAATTAGCCCGCTGCACTTTCAGCCAGCTATTGGTATCATATTTACGGGCACTAACTAATACATTTTTTTGAATTATTTTATACCTGCCCATTTTTTTTGCCCGCTGCACAATTTCATAATCTTCCATAATAAGCATGCTCTCATTAAAACCACCGATAGCCTCAAATATTTTTTTAGTAATAAAAAAAGTCTGATCGCCTCCATAACAAACAAACATGTCAAACCTGGTGAAGAAGGCATTAAACCCAAGGATCTTTTTTTTGCTATCAAATTTTGTCCGGTACCGCCCAAATTCAAACTCCTCCTCTACCGCCTTTTTTATATCATCAAAAAAAGATGGATGGGGAAAAGTATCAGCATGAATAAAATATAAAACAGCGCCTGTAGCCAGCCTGGCACCATAATTCATTTGCGCAGCTCTACCGATTTCAGGAGAAGCAACTACAACAGCCCCCGCTGCAGCGGCTACCGAAAAGGTTGCATCAGTGCTTCCCCCATCAGATACAATAATTTCATTGATAATTCCATTGTTATGTTGATGCAGATAGGCTAACAACTTTTTGATATTCGCTTCCTCATTATAAACCGGTATAATTATACTTATCATTTTTAATTCGGGAATTTTAAAAAAATATGGCCACCAATTTTTCCGTAATGTTTCATATTAAATACGAAATAACAATTATTATCCGATACCAGAATTATTTCGCCGGGGCATTGCAAGGAAAAATAATCATGAACAGATTTATAGACTCTTGCCGGCAAAAATCTGAAAGTTTATTTTTAATTCGCTTACAATGTTTATTTTTTATTTGAATGCTTTCATAAAATTTGTCAGGAAGTTTTTTATTGTATATTTAGCACTGTGTAAAAATTACACTTCGTTTAAACAAAATGATTGCTATGTCCACAACTCTTTTCAGCAATAAGCCTAAGCTCTCCTTGGCCCAGATCATTAACATGAGCGTTGGCTTTTTTGGTATTCAGTTCGGTTGGGATCTTCAACGTGCCAATATGGGAAGAATCTACGAAAACCTTGGGGCCAATGCAGACCAGGTACCTATCCTATTTTTAGCGGCTCCTTTAACCGGGCTGTTGGTGCAACCTATTATCGGCTATTTAAGTGACAGGACATGGCATCCCAGGTGGGGGCGAAGAAGGCCTTACTTTATGCTCGGCGCTATTGTAAGTTCCATTGCATTAATATTAATGCCGCATAGCAGTACATTATGGATGGCGGCAGGGCTGTTATGGGTGCTGGATGTGTTCGGAAATATTTCTATGGAACCCTTCAGGGCTTTTGTTACAGATAAGCTTCCCAATTCCCAGGTAAACCGGGGCTTTATTATGCAGAGTTTTATGATAGGTTTGGGTGGCAGTGTCGCCTCATCCCTGCCATGGATGATGAAGAATGTTTTTCATTTTACCAATATAGCAGCTAAAGGTGAGATACCTGAAAATGTAAAAATTTCATTTTATATAGGCGCCTTCTTCTTTTTGGCGGCAGTACTCTACACTGTTTTTACTTCTAAAGAATACCCGCCTGCAGATACTGGTTTTAAAGAAAAAGTGCAGGAATCCAACAAAGGTTTTGGTGGCGGTGCAAGAGAAATTTTTCATGCGCTTAATAATATGCCCAGGCGAATGAAGATCATTTCCATGGTACAGTTTTTTACCTGGCCGGGATTGTTTTTAATGTGGTTTTATTACACCACTGCTGTAGCGGTAAATGTATTTGGCGGTAAAGATGCCAGCGATCCGGTGTATGCAACCGGTGCAGATTTTGGCAGTCTTACACTGGCCTATTACAGTGTAATTACTTTCCTGTTTGCTTTTATTTTACCAACCATTGCGGATAAACTTGGGCGTAAGGCAACTCATGCATTATGCCTGCTTTGTGGTGCTGCAGGCCTTATCAGTGTTGCGTTTGTTCATGATAAGTACATGCTTTATGTATGTATGACGGGTATAGGCATTGCCTGGAGCAGCATATTATCTATGCCATATGCTATGCTGAGCGGTGTGTTACCAAGAGATAAAGTTGGTATCTACATGGGCATATTTAATTTCTTTATTGTATTACCGGAAATTATTGCCTCGCTTGGTTTTGGCTGGCTTATGCGGAATGTATTGCATAACGACAGGATGCTGGCCGTACAGATTGGTGGTGTGCTTATGATCATTGCTGCGGCTATCTGCTTTATTTTTATCAACGAAAAACAAAACAATATTGAAGACGATATCCGGACGGCAAAACTGGAAATAGAAAATGAGCGCTCGGTGTAAATTGAAAAAATATTTGTTATATATTTTGATACCTGCTTTAGTTCTTTGTGGCAGCATCCTTGTGTCACTCCCTTGTACGGCACCCCTTTTTGCTTCTTTAATTATGCATCTGAATAACTATTTTATTTATCTCAAACAGATTTTTTTGAATTTTATTCTAATGAAAAAATACCATGAAAAAAAACTTCTTTTTTACCATCCTTTTTTTTGGATTTCTGCTAGCTTCATCGGCCCAAAATATAAACGTTTATCCAACCAATTGGTGGACTGGTATGAAGTGGAATAAAGTGCAGCTACTCCTGCACGGTAGTTCCGCTGATTTCAATAAACAAACTGTAACGGTTAAGTACCCCGGTATTAAATTAAATAAAATAAACCGCCTGGAAAATGGCAGGTATTTGGCGCTGGATATTACCATTTCGTCTGCAGCAAAACCAGGCGTTGTAGATATTATTTTTAAAGATGGCTCCAAAACAAACACTATTAAATGGCCTTTAAATAAAAGGCGGGACGGCCGGGGAACAGCGTTTGCTCAGGGCGTAAGATCTTCTGACCTCATCTATTTATTAATGCCCGACAGGTTTAGCAATGGCGATGAAGGTAATGACAAAGTTGCCGGCATGAGAGACCAGTCACTAAGCCGGGATTCTATATATGCCAGGCATGGCGGCGATTTGCAGGGTGTAATGAATCACCTGGATTATTTAAAAGACCTTGGCGTTACCACGGTATGGATGACACCGGTACTGGAAAATGATATGCCTGACCGGACGGAGCATGGCTA
>JBDUCK010000342.1:0-3639 GCA_040003485.1 Ferruginibacter sp.
CTTCGCCTACATATCCTGCTTCTGTAAATACCGTGGCATCTACAATAGCAAAAGGTACATTAAGCATACGTGCTATAGATTTTGCAAGCAGGGTTTTGCCGGTACCCGTTTCACCAACCATTATAATATTGCTTTTTTCAATCTCAACTTCATTATCTACTTTCTGGTTTAGCCTTTTATAATGATTATATACAGCTACTGCAAGAATTTTCTTTGCATCATCCTGGCCTATTACATATTCATCCAGGAATTTTTTTATGTCAATGGGTTTTTTTACAGTGAGTTTGTAAGCAGATGAGGCAGGATGTTTGGTATCGGGGCTGCTGGATATTTCCTGTGATATAATTTCCTGAGCATGCTCTACACAATTTTCGCAAATATGGCCATCCTGGCCAGCGATGAGAATTTTTACTTCATCCCGGTTTCTTCCGCAAAAAGAACAATGTAATATTTGTTGCTTGGCCATGCCTTATTATTAAAAATTTCTACTTTAAATTAATTTATACTACGTGATTGAATTTGCAAAGGTAACAAAATTGCTAAGGTTAGACAACCAGGATACCTAAAATGTTGCTTTTATAGGACTGAATTGGGCTTTATATTGTTTTAAAGACAGCGGGGGTGTATTTACGTAAGAAAATTAACTATCAAAGCCTGACCGGAAATGCATTTACTTTTTATGCTGCATATTCTTTAAATGTTTTAATAGTAGATGTTTCAACTGGCGTTTTACCAGTGCACCCATACTGTTGCACTTTGAAAAATAACTGGTATTGAAATACATATCCAGTTCGGTACGAAGCATTTTTATTTTATAGTGTTCGGACAGTTCGTCCTTCATCATAATATTCAGCAGAGACATTAGTTTTTTACTGCTGCCTACTACGCGGTAAGCCATACTGGTTCGTTCTTCCGTGCGGTATTGTTCAATAACTTCCGCACTTAAATTTTTAAGCACCATCTCTACATAATCAAAATTTTCTTTATAAAACTGTGGCAGGTACAGGTTCATTTTGCCTTCATAAGATTGCTGATCAAAATCTATAGCCCTGATGCGGTACTGGTAATCTTCCACATCCGGCGTAATATCCAGTACAAAATTATAGCTACGCATATCACCAAGTAGCCTGGCAAAACAGCGCTCATTAAATTTTACAAATTCTTTGGCGATGCGGATTTTATTGGTGTCAGGCAACTGCAAATGCTCCTGTAAGAAAACATCTCCGGGAATACCTGGAATATGCTCTTCTATCAGGGTGTTTTTATGGTATAGGTAGGTAATGCTGTTGGGAGAAAGTATATGCTCCAGTTCCAGCCCATAGATACGGGAAGCATCAGCATGTTTTACATAGAAATAGTCGTAGTTATCATTTATTTTATTAATGATACGGATGCGGAAAGGCACACTGTTGCCGAATTCACAAAAATCTATGCGGTCCACTTCCAGGTGTTTGATATAACTCATATCTCCCTCTGTTTTCAGAATAGCATAAGTTTCAATTAGGGCTTCAGTTAAAAACTCCATTTCTTTTCCATCATAAACTGCATTTTCCCAATGTGTAAGTTTTCCTTTTTTATTTTTTAAAGCATTGGCATAACGATAATTCAGCAGGTCTTTGTAAATAATGGGCAGTGTTACGTCCCGGCCATTGTTATGCAGGTAAGCCTTTAAACCCTCACTCACCGGAAAAGGATCTTTCTTCATCATGGGACGATCAATTTCTTTGCTGAGCTTTGCGTTTATAATTTTATCAAACTGCATAGTATAAAGTTAAGTGAATGCGAAGGATAGAGACACGCCCGCCTGAACGGAACGGGCAGGGATGAAACGGGCAGAGCAGATTTATACAGATTTCTCAAAAAAAATTACTAAAAAATCCCCGCCAATGCCGGCAGGGATTTTTGTATTATCAATGAAGTTTTAAATTTTATCCATCAACCCATCTACAATTCCATAGGTTATGGATTCTTTTGCATCCATCCAATGATCCCGGTCAAAGTCTTTTAATATTTTTTCGATGGGCTGGCCACAATTATCCGCCAGAATTTTTGCTCCCAGTTGTTTGGCCTTCATAATCTGGATAGCCATAATTTCCAGGTCTGCACTGGTACCACGACCGCCGCCACTTGGCTGGTGTATCATTACCTCTGCATTGGGGAAAATAAACCTGCGGCCCTTCTTACCGCCACTAAGTAAAATGCTGCCCATGCTGGCTGCCATACCCATACATACAGTACTTACAGGCGAGGAGATCATCTGCATAGTATCATAAATAACCATGCCACTGGTAACCACGCCGCCAGGGCTGTTTATGTAAAAAGTAATTTCTTTCCCGGGATCAAGTGCCTCAAGGTAAAACAACCTGTCGGTGATATCTTTTGCACTTTTATCATCTACTACGCCCCATAAAAAAATCTTGCGCTGCTCAATAAATTTTTTATCAAACATGTAGCCGCTCATCATTTTTTCCATTGGGTTTTCCGGCATTTGCGGCGGAGTATCTTCTTCTTCGTCATCCTGCCTTATGTTCCTGTTGTAAATATTCATTTTATCAGATTGTGTTATTGATTAGGAATAGTTGCAGTACTATCTGTAATGCAACGATATTGTTTATTGATTGATGCCGTACAAGAGGGCGATGCAAGAATGATGATAAATGATGCACTGCCCGGACCAAAATAATTTAATCCTTTTTTGCTTTTTTAGGATTCATTAAAAGTACTTCATCTACCAGGCCATATTCTTTGGCTTCAATGGCGGTAAGCCATTTATCCCGGTCGCAATCTATGGCGATTTTTTCTTCTGGCTGACCGGTATGCTGGGCAATGATGGCGTATAATTCTTTTTTAAGTTTGCGAATTTCATTTACTGTTATTTCAATATCCGTAGCCTGCCCACCAGCACCGGCGCTTGGCTGATGCATCATTACACGGCTGTGTTTTAAAGCGGTACGCTTACCATGAGCACCGGCGCACATAAGAACCGCTCCCATACTTGCAGCCATACCGGTACAAATTGTAGCAATATCAGGTGTGATGAACTGCATGGTATCATACATGCCTAAACCCGCATGAACACTGCCCCCTGGGCTATTGATGTACATCTGTATGTCCCGGGTACGATCGGTACTTTCTAAAAAAAGCAACTGGGCGGTTACAATGTTTGCCACTTCATCGCTGATAGGATAACCCAAAAAGATGATCCGGTCCATCATTAAACGGCTGTACACATCCATCACTGCTACATTCATTGGCCTTTCTTCAATAATATTAGGCGTAAGGTTAGTAACCGCTCCCCTGCCCCCGGACATAGGGTTCTGATCAATAAAAAGGCTAGTGCTTTTTTTATTATAGTTATCTAATAAATTGCTGCTGATGCCTTTGTGCTTTACAGCATATTTTTCAAATTCTTTTCCAAAATTCATTTTTCTATTTTAGATGATTGATAATTCCTTTTATTTATTATAATGCTAAAGGTAATTGTTTGTATGATGCCCGCCTCTGCCCTTGCCAATTTCATCTTGCCAAACCGGGGATCCTAAAAAATACCATAATTTCTATAAAGCCGAGTCATTTAACTACTCTGAATTTAGAATAACAAAAAGTATTCCTTTTGAAATGGACTGCCAAAATAGCAAT
>JBDUCK010000343.1:0-3625 GCA_040003485.1 Ferruginibacter sp.
GAATCCGTTTAAAGCAATTTTACCAAAACCGAACTGGAAAATTGATTATAATGGATTGACGAAAATAAAAGGCTTGGAAAAAATATTTACCAGCTTTACAGTTTCGCATGGTTACAATGGAAATTTAAGTATGAATGGATTCACTTCGGCTCTTCTTTATGAAGATGTTTCCCGTTTTGGTTACCCATCTTTTTATGATTCGGTATCAAACAATTTTATACCTTATTTCCTGGTGCCGAATGTAACTATTACCGAACAGTTTGCACCTTTGATAGGGCTTGACATGATGTTTACAAACCAGTTTCAGGCCAAGTTTGAATATGCAAAAAGCCGCAGCTTAAGCCTAAGTTTATACGATTACCAATTGAGTGAACAACGAAGTACAGAATTTGTGATAGGTGCAGGCTACCGCAAAAGAGGATTAAAATTATTCGGAGGATTAAAACTCCCCAGTTTTTTAAGCAAAACAGGCTCGGGCAAGCTCGATAATGAAATAAATTTCCGTCTTGATTTCAGGATAAGAGATAATGTAACTGCAAACAGCAAATTAGATAATGAGAGCAGTTTTGCCACCGGCGGCAGCAAAGAAATAACCATCAACCCTACTATTGATTATTTTTTAAACAACAGGGTGAATATAAAATTGTATTTCGATCAGCGTAAGGTAATTCCATACATTTCTTCCAGTGCGCCTACAACCAATACCAGGGCCGGCGTGCAGGTAAGGATATCGTTGGCCCAATAGTAAAGTCTTTATAAAAAGCCATTTAACAAACAGGTTGCTTTCTTAGAAAGCAACCTGTTTGTTTGAGCTACAATTTTTAATTTGTTGATCTTAGATTTATAATGCTTTAATTTATTAGGCTTGGCAATTATTAACATTCTCTTCCCCAACATATTTTGTCAGTTCTTAATAGGGGTATATATATAATTAGCTTTTGTGCCAGGATTTTGGAGAGATGTGTGATTTAAGGAAAAATACTGCTGATTATTGCTTCACTTTTTTTAGCAGCATAACATAGCCACATAGATCTTTTTTCTTTTTCTTATTTACCTGTACAGGTTTTATCATGTGATACTCTGTAAATTTGGGAATGTAATTATAACTGATCACATTGCCGTCCTCATCACCCCACATCTTTCTTTGATAAACTACTTGCTTTTCGTTCCAGTCAAACATCCTCACTTCGTATAATTTAGAAGTAACATCCCCGATAAATACAAACTGGTACCAGGTACCTTCAGTTAATGGAACAATTACGGGCATTTCGTACTCACTTTCCATTGTCATGGAAGCTTCTTTTAATACAATAAATCCCTGACTGGCCAGGTACTGTTTTATACTATCTGCCTGGTGTATAATCGCCTCATTGGAACAGGATGCCTGGCGTATAACGTTTTGACCAATAGATGAAATTCCGATAAAAAGGAGGAGTGTGATAAGGAGGGTTGATAAGCAGTTTTTCATTTTCAGGATTTCGCTAAGAGTAATAGGATAAACAAGATTAAGTAAAATTTCCGGGTTTTCCTAATTACTATCAATAAAAAAACGACTTTATGCCGCCGATATTGTACCTTTTAAAATAGCAGAAATACTGAATTTTATACTTGGTTTTTGAAAAAATAATAGGTGCCGGCCTGCTGCAGGCAGGTAATTACCAGTTCATTTATACATACGTGAGCAGGCAGCGTGGCACAATAAAAAATAGTGTCGGCAATATCTTCTGCCGTAAGCGGCAAAAAGCCTTTGTAAGCGTCGCCAGCTTTATCTTCATCGCCTTTATACCTTACCAGCGAAAATTCTGTTTCTACCGCTCCCGGATGAATACCTGTAACTTTTATGCCGTGCTTTAATAGATCTATCCGCATAGATTTTGTAATAGCGTCTACTGCAAACTTGCTGGCGCAATAAACATTGCCATTCTCATATACTTCTTTGCCTGCAATGGAGCCAATATTTATAATGTGGCCATGCCCGGTTTCTTTCATAAAGGGTAAAACTGCCCTGCTTACATAAAGCAGGCCATCAACATTGGTATGCATCATTGTTTCCCAATCGTGTAAGTCTGCTTCATCAAAAGCTTCCCGGCCTAGGGCCAAACCAGCATTATTAATAAGGATGTCAATGCTTCTCCATTCGTCCGGCAATTTATCTATGGCTTCAAATACTTCTTCTTTTTTCTGCACATCAAAACAGCAGGTCATTACTTTTATACCATACTTTTTTTCCAATGCTTCTTTTAATGTTGCGAGCCTCTCTTCTCTTCTCCCTGTGAGTATGAGGTTATATTTTGCTGCTGCAAATTTTTGTGCACAGGCTTTTCCAATACCCGACGTAGCGCCGGTAATCAAAATTGTTTTATTCATGATTGCAAAATAAAGTATTATTATTTTGATGCAAAGAAGCAAGGCCATTTTTGTGTAAAAGAAACAATCGCAAAAATTAAAAGACGCAAAGAGAGTTTTCTTTGCGCCTTAACGTTCCTTTTCCTCTTTGCGAACAAACAGGTTATCTTATCAATACTACCGAGCCTTTCTTTTTTATTTTTTTATTGAGGTAATCGGTGGCTTCGGCATACCACACAAATGTTCCCGAAGGTTGGTCTGCACCAGAAAATTTTCCGTTCCAGCCCTGGCCGATCTGTGAAGTGGAGTAAACCAGCTGTCCCCAGCGATTATACACCCTGAAAGATTCCAACGATTTTATGCCTAAAGCTATCGGCCGGAAAATATCATTTGTTCCATCCCCATCCGGGCTAAATGCCGTGGGAACATAAAGATCAGGAGCTACTTTAAACAACCTTACATTAATTGTATCTAAACCAAAGCATCCCTGTGCATCAAATACCCGTAAAGCATATTCGATGTTATCCTGTGGGATGGCTATAGGATTAAAAATTTCTGTAGCACTTAACCATCTGTCTGGCGACCATAAATAATTAGTACTACCGGTACCGGTAAGTTGTAGTGGCTGGCCCAATACTACTGAAGTATCTCTCGGCCCTGCATTTGCTGTTATTTTTACTACCGTTACAAACATAGTGTCCGATCTTGGTTTAGGGCAACCCAGTGTATCCCTTACTGTAACAATGTATCTCACATTTCCTGTAGGGTTTTGTGAAACCGGATTGGCAATATTTGGGTTATTTAAAAATGCAGCAGGTGACCAGGAATAAATGCTGCCACCCGAGGCATGCAGCGATGCAGATTTGCCAAAACAAACGGTGGTGTCTGCCCCCGCAAATGCCAGGGGATAAGGAACAGTTTTAACAATAATATCATCTGATGCGAAACATTTTTTGCTAATGCTGGCTACCACATTGTAAGTTGTAACATTGGCTGCAGGCATGGCTACAGGGTTTTGTACAGATGGATCATTTAAGGTTCCCGCAGGCGTCCAGGTATAATATAATGCATCAGTTGTTATCCTTAAATTGATTGCATCCGTTCGGCAGATAGTGGTATCATTTGATACCTGCAATGTTACCTTATTTACTACATTCACTTTTACCGAATCTTTTGCTACACAGCCAAAATTATCAGTAAACTGTGCCCTGTAAATTGTAGTAATATCCGGGCTTACCAATGGAGTAAAACTGTTTACATTATTGATATTATAACTAGG
>JBDUCK010000344.1:0-3617 GCA_040003485.1 Ferruginibacter sp.
TCGGTTCTGAAAATATCTTTGGTCTCATCCATATGCAGCCCCCAGGTGTGTAAATTGCTGTTCAGTACGATCGTCCACCTGTCCGGGTTTGGGATACAGTAAAGAATATAACTGCCTTTTGCAATATTTTTTCCATTGATGTTTACATTTTTAAAAAACTCTATTTCAGTAGCTTCATTGGCGCCTAACCGCCACTCTTTTCCATACTGGCAAAGGCTCTGAGGGCTATTGCCAAAAATGGACCGGTTCTTTTTATGCGGCCGGCTGTAAATTACTCTTGCTATCAGTGGCAAAGAATCTGTCCTATTCATTTTTTGCAAGGGATACTCATCCGGAAAATAACTCATATCCATAGGCGACTGGTCACCGGTAGCATAAGGGTTTTTTTCTGCGCCTGTTATAGAATCAATAATGATACTGGTAGGGGCTGGCTTGCTTTGTTGGGTACAGGAAAGGGTAATACAAAAAAGCAGTAACAGTAATGGAAACAGATATTTTTTCAAGATGTTGAATATGATTGTTATTGCAAAGATATAGGTAATGATACTTTTATATTTTCCCAAACGGTATTTAAAACAAACCCTGCTGTTGCTTTTTCAAAGTAAATAGAAAATGCTTCTGTAGTATCTGTTTGTTTTTGCACAGGTACATCTACACGTACAATATCTTTGGTAGAGTCATATTTAAAAGAGCCCCAGGTATTTAATTCTTTGTTCACAATCAAGGCCCACTTGTCTGCCGAGGGAATTGCATAAAGCGTATAACGCCCTTTTTTAATTTTGGTATTGCTGATCTTTACATTTTGAAAAAACTCAATTTCTGTAGCTTCATTTGCACCGAGGCGCCAGACCTTTCCGTATTCAATTAAATCACCAAAAATAACCCGGTTGTTTCTCTGTGGCCTGCTGTAAGTAACCTTTGCTGCTAAAGGTTCTGCTGCTTTATCCTGTATCTTTAAAACGGGGTAATTATCAGGATAAAAACTTATATCCATCGGGGATTTATCCAGGGGCGGAACATTCGTTTGCGAAAAACTATTGCTGAAACTGGAAATTACCAGCGAAACGATTGCAAGTATTTTATACATTGTTTTATTTTTTTCCAAAGATAAAAGAATCAACTCTTCAATAACTGTGCTAATGTATTTGCGGCAAAATTTTTAACAGAAGGAAAAAATACTTCATAATGCTGCTGCATTTCAGTTTTATTATCAGAGAAAATGGAGAATGCTATTTCTGTTTCGGGAATATAGGCAGCCCGCCTGCGCATGCCTTCGAAACTTTTTTGAATGCCATGGTCATAGCGATAGTTGTATAACCAGTTTTGTGTTTTCATGTACGGATACATCTGGCCGAATTTGTATCCAAACCATTCCCTGACGGGGTATAGCAGGTCATAAGTATTTTCAGTAAAAGATTTTAATGCCGCTGCATCAGCAAATTCATTTTTATCATTGGCTAAAAAATAATCATACACAATATCTGTAAAAGCTCCGGCATACAAACGGTATTGTGGTTTAAAAAATTCTTTCAGTTGTTGCGTTGCTTCATGTGTGTCAGTAAAGTTATCAATGGCCCGGTGAAGCTGAATACCGATCTGAATGGCCGGCGGATATTCAAATTGTTTTTTTCCTTTTATAAAATCGCTGATCATATTGCCCAGCAATACAGGTGGATTATTAAAAGAAAGATATGCGTGGGCCAGGTAATTCATGCTTAAAGATACTTCCAATTGGTATCAAAGACTTCCGTTGCCAACTTTTAACAGCATGATTACATCTTTTAATATTTTGTTGTGAAATACTTTGTAATGCAGGGCAGTATTATGTTTTAGAGAAGGAGGGAGTTTACCTGATGCTTATTGCTTTACCGTTTATCCAAGAGGCCGCAGCTAATATGGTAATCCATCATAAACAGCATAAAATGATTTACCGGAAATATACTTTTATCCTTGAAAGCTGCGGTAGCCATGCTGCGGTATTATTTAAAAATTAAAAAGTATAGACATGAAAAAGTTAACAACCATTGTAGCCCTGGCCCTGTTCATCAGCGTCAGCGCTTTTGCCGGTACCGGCAAAACATCAGGCCCTGAAAATGAAACCAAGGTAACTGAAAGAGTAAAATCAGCTTTTAAAAAAAGTTTTAGTGAAGCTGTAAATGTAAACTGGAATAGCAAGGAAGATTTTTATTTTGCTGACTTTAAGCTTAAAGAAAAATACATGACGGCTGCTTACAATCAAGATGGAGAGTTGTTGGGCATGTCAAGAAAAATTGAATTTGCACAATTGCCATTGGCTACACAGCAGGCTTTGGAAGATCGCTTTCCTGGTTATTCCATTAGTAAAGTAGGTACAGAAGTTATGTATGAAGGGCAAACAAATTATTACCTGGCTGCAGAAAACAGTAAAAAAATGCTCAAGTTAAAATGTTCTGCAGATGGAGTTATAACAATTGAAAAAACAATCAGGAAAAAGAAATTAGTGGGTTCGGCATATTAAATATCAAAATCCCCGTAGCTAACAGCGGGGATTTTTCTTTTCTTCATTTTACATTTTTCTGCAGCCAATCACCCATTACCTGCAGTGCTTTTGGCGAAAAACTTTCTTCCAGCTCACCATATTCATCAGGGCTGCATTTAATGCAGGTTTGAAAAAGATGATTTAACTCTGCTAATTCAATTACATCATATTGAGGAGACTTACTTTTTTTAAGGGAAGACTTTATGCCCGCAAGATTTGATGCTGCAATCACCTGTACATCTTTGCTGCCATTAAGCGCAAGCACTTTACAACTTAATTTTTGAAGATACACCTGGGGATTAAATGCAAGAAAATATTTAAACCATGGGAAAGAAAGTGCATTTACCTGCAAAGCTATATTTTTAGTCAGCATTGCTGTATCTGAAAATCCCAGTTCTCTCAGTAAAGAAGTATCAGCAGTTTTAGACCACTCAGTCATTTTTATCCCTATATTTTTTTTCATGAGTTCTTTATCCGTTGTTTTATTTATTTCCAGGACAGCTATGCGGTATAATTCGCCAGCAGCTTTTACGGTAGCAGGCAAAGTTCCATTAGAAGCGCTTACCGCTTCTGCCTGTTCGGTCATAAGATCAATTATAGGTATACCGGGCCCGGCAAGCAATACAATAAATTTTATTTCTTTTCTTTCTGTGGCAACCATCGGAGCTATCATGCCACCTTCACTATGGCCTATCAATCCTATATTGTCTTTATCAATTTCTACTCTTGTTTTTAGATAATCAATTCCTGCTTCTACATCTTTTGCAAAATCGGCAGTGGTAGAAGTTGCAAAATTACCAGTCGTTTTTCCGATGCCACGGTCATCAACCCGTAAAACAAGAAACCCTTTTTTGGTAAGATAATCTGCAATAACTGCAAATGATTTATGCCCAAAAATGGTTTCGTCCCTGTCTTGCGGGCCGCTGCCGGTAATTAAAATTATGGCGGGATAATGAGGTGCTTTTATCCTGATACGTGGATCAGCCACGGTTTCAGGATAAGTAACCGTTGCCCCATAGGTTATGGATTTATCAGCATTGGTATATTCGACATCTTCTGAATGATATGGATATGGGGGCTTTGGTGTCTGCGGCCTTTT
>JBDUCK010000345.1:0-3608 GCA_040003485.1 Ferruginibacter sp.
TACCAACCGATTATCATTGGAACAATGCCTCATTTATATACCTTGCAAATAGTTCCGTTGGATCAAACCAATCGCATTATTATCAGCATTTATATAGCGACACTCAAAACATAAGACTTGACAGTGCAAGGCAATGGGATTTCGCCTCAGTGCTCAATTTTATTGAAGCCAAAAATGGCGTTTTCCCTACTGCAGCAAAAAGTTCCACTGATTTTACATCAGGTGTCAACGGGGCTGATTTTGCCCGAAGTGTTTGTGGAATTTCAGGAATTGTTTTTAACGTGATCGATCCTGTTAGCCTGAAACCGTGGCTTAATATAATGGGCCCATCTGGTCTATACGGAAGCGATCCGGTATGCGGCGTCGACAGAATAGCAAATTTTCAGTTTAACATTCTGAGTCAGGTTAAAAGAGATAGCGCAATGAAATTTCTTGATCTCATCCCAGATAGTTTTATTGTAATCGTTAAGAATATTTCCGGCCCGGTTGCAAATACAAATACATATGCCGCGGATTGGCAAGCCGATACTACTGCTTTCGGAGCTAACAATTCAATTTACCACAGATTGAAATCACAGGGCTTTATTTTAATAGATTCTTTCTATAGGCCAAGAGCTTTCATTTTTATCTACAGAAAAAATAATCCTTCCTTTGGGCCTATCTTCACTTTTTCGCAGGGAATTAATGATAAAATTGAAGTTTCAAAAGACTATTTAAATCCTGATACACTCGGTTTTATCACTTCCCCAAAATTTGGCCCTGCTATACTATGGAAAGAAATGCATTGGAGGGGTACAAGCCTCGAAGCAAATTCACCTGACAATCCTAAAGTTCAAATAATTGGGATTGATACACTAGATAACCAATCTATACTTTTCAATGTTGATAAAAATATGCAGGATGTTGATATATCATCAGTGAGCGCAGCCCGGTATCCATACATACAACTCAAGATGCGGAATGCCGACAGTATTAATTTAACTCCTTACCAACTATCTTACTGGAGATTAAATTATGATGCAGCGCCTGAAGGTGCTTTGACTCCAAGCCTGTTCTTTGCATCGAAAGATACTTTGGAACAAGGTGAGATATTACATTTTGGAATTGCATTTAAAAACATCAGCTTACCTGCATTTGATAGTATTAAGATAAAACTTGCAATTATAGATAACAATAATGTGACTCACATAATTCAGTTGCCAAGGCAAAAACCGTTGATCAGCGGTGATACTATTATTTTAAAATATGATATTGATACAAAACCATATTCCGGTGCAAACATTTTATTAGTTGATTTCAATCCGGATAATGACCAGCCGGAACAATACCACTTTAATAATTTCCTTTACCAGAATTTCTATGTGAACGGCGACAAGTATAATCCATTATTGGATGTAACATTCGACGGGCTTCATATTTTAAACCGCGATATTGTTTCTGCAAGGCCACATATTCTTATCAAGTTAAAAGATGAAAGTAAATCTCTTGCGCTCAACGATACATCGCTAATAAAAGTACAGATACGCTTTCCGGATGGTTCTTTAAAAACTTATAAGTTTGATAATGATACCCTGCGTTTCACGCCCGCAAATTTAGCGACTGGAGAAAATACTGCTACCATCGATTTCTCGCCATTACTTAGTGGAGACGATGAAGAATATGAATTAATTGTTTCAGGAAAAGATGTGACTGGCAACCAGGCCGGAGAATTGGATTATCATATTAATTTCAGGGTAATAAGCAAGCCTATGATTTCAAACCTGCTTAATTATCCTAATCCTTTCACTACATCTACGGCGTTTGTGTTTACTGTAACGGGAACGGTTATACCTCAAAATATTCGAATACAAATATTAACCGTCACAGGGAAGATAATAAGAGAAATCACTAAAGATGAATTAGGTCCGCTTCATATCGGAAGAAACATCACAGAGTTCAAGTGGGATGGCAGCGATATGTATGGCCAAAAAGTCGCAAATGGTGTGTACTTGTATCGTGTTCTTACAAATCTTAATGGTAAATCTTTGGAGAAGTTTACTGATAATGGTGACAACACAGATAAGTACTTCACGAAAGGATATGGAAAAATGTATTTTATGCGATAAATATTGGGAACACATATCACAATTTTAAAAAAGGCTGCTGCTAATGGCAGCTTTTTTAGTAAAAAAAATATTTTACTTTTCTAAACCGTCTGACGGAACATCCTTTTTGCTGAAAGCTGCCAAACCTAAGAGAAATAAAAAAGGTGAAACAGTAAGTATAAACCTGTTGTGCCAGTCGTCGCATGTGAGAAGCGTAGTGGTCCAATAAAGCATGATAATTGTAAAAAGGAAAATTGTTGTTTTGTCTTTATGCATTATTTTTTTCCGAATACCTATAGCGGATAATATATAAAATGGATAAAAAAACAAAATGAGAAAAGTATTGTGAGATGTAGAATAATAACTTCTTACCATACCAAAAAAGGAAATGGTTTTTAATTTTGAAAGCTTTAAGAATTGCTGTTCGTTATTGGAAATATAATACAACAGCCCCTTCAAAGAATTTCCATTTTCCAATATTTTTATATCTGCATTAATATTAGTATCTACTCCGCAAATGATATTTTCTTTTTTAAACGGAAGCATAAAGTCAAATTCCCCGCCAGCCTGAAGCATCATATTTACTGTGATTAAAAATATAACCATAGAAACCGCAATGATCAATGTTTTATAAAGCACACTTACATGATTAAGGAAACGGAAAAAAATATATATAGCCGATGAGGCGAAAAATAAAATTCCGGTAGGCCTCGTAACGCTTAGCAATGCAAGAAAGATTATTAAAAAGAAAATGTTTTTAAACGTTAACTTTTCGAGCCGCAGCAGGTAGCTGCTGTATATAATGGTAAGGCTGTAAAAAATTGATTCGGTAAACAGGAAGCTTGTATAAACCTGGTAGGGAATGTTCACTATGAAGAAAAATGTTGCGGTTACAGCGAGAGCCTGATTTTTTAAAAAAAAAATAGCCAGCCTGCAAAACATAATTGTTGCAAACAGGTTAAGCAAAAGCTGAATGATCACTATAACTGCAAACCCAACATGCAATTTAATAGCTGTAGCTATTAAAAATATTTGTGTAGAATAAAGGTAGAAATTATGGCTTTCAAACTTTCCAAACTGTAAAAAGTAGCTGGCTTGCGTGATATATTTTTCCGCCTCCAGATTCGTTACAATGCCATTGTGCAAAAGCTGGGCCCCTTGTACAAGTGTCCATGCAAAACCCAGGAAAATAAGCTGATTCTTAAATGATAGTAATTTTCGGCTAATGGTCAATTCCATGAATTTGGGTATCTGCCTGCAATAATATTCAAAATGATATAAAAAGTAAGAACATTTTTAAAGAGTAAAGAAATATAAAAATTATAGTCATTAGAAATTCATTCTGTTTTTATGTAAATAGAAAAACTAAAAATTTCAAAAAAATAATTGCAATAACTTCGCCTTTCATGAAATCCGATTTGTATGATGTATTAATTATAGGTGGCGGCCCGATTGGCCTTGCCTGCGGTATTGAAGCAAAAAATGCAGGATTGAATTACTTAATTCTAGAAAAAGGCACACTTG
>JBDUCK010000071.1:0-12150 GCA_040003485.1 Ferruginibacter sp.
CTGAGTACAAAAAGTAAAAAAGCTTCCTGATAATGAGCCTTGCAAAATATAAAACGAAAAGAAATTTTAAATCTACTCCTGAGCCGGAAGGAAAACTACAGAAAAATTCTGCCAGGCTTTCCTTTGTAGTGCATCGCCACAAGGCTTCTCACCTGCATTACGATTTCAGGCTGGAGATGGATGGGGTATTAAAAAGCTGGGCGGTGCCCAAAGGCCCTTCACTGAATCCGAATGATAAGCGGCTGGCCATGATGGTAGAAGATCACCCATACGATTACAAAGATTTTAAAGGAATAATACCGGACGGGTATGGCGCAGGCATTGTAGAAATATGGGATAAAGGATATTATACTGATCTTGAAAATGATGATGCAACGGCATCTCAAAAAAAATTAAAAGCAGGATTAAAATCGGGTAATTTAAAATTTACCCTGCACGGAAAAAAACTGAAGGGTGAATTTGCCCTGGTAAAATTAAAGCCCCGGGGAGAAGAAAAAGATAATTCCTGGCTGTTGATAAAACACAAAGATGCCTTTGCTGTAGCTACGGCATACGACAGTGAGAACGAAACGCTGGCAACATCTCCGATAAATAAATGGCTGAAAGAAAACAAGGAGCCGCAAAAAAAAAAGCTTATAAAGCAAGGGGCGCAGGCAGTGAAAAAATAACGCATGCTATAAAGCCAATGTTGGCCAAAGAAACGGATACACCTTTTGATAATAAAGATTGGCTTTTTGAAATAAAATGGGATGGTTACCGGGCCATCAGCGAAATAAATGATGGGGAAGTAAAGCTTTACTCCCGTAACGGAAACAGTTTTAAGAGTGCTTATCCTTTGGTTATATCAGCCTTAGAAAAAATAAAACATAAAGTAGTATTGGATGGCGAAGTAGTGGTATTAGATGAGAAGGGGAAATCTGACTTTCAGAAATTACAGCATTACGAAGAAAATACACAATACCCCATGTGCTATTATGTATTTGATGTATTGGCCATTGATGGTAAAAAAACGCATGAGTTACCGTTAGTGAAACGTAAACAATTGCTGCAAAAAATTATTCCGAAAAGTACGGTATTAAAATATTCTGATCACATTGTTGGTAGCGGTATTGCTTTTTTTAAAGCTGCCCAGCAAAGCAACCTGGAGGGGATTATGGCTAAAAAAGCTGATAGTGAGTATTACGAAGGGGCAAGAACCGGCGACTGGTTAAAAATAAAACACCATAAATCTGATGAAGTTGTAGTAGTGGGTTTTACTGAGCCTACCGGAGCCAGGAAAAACTTTGGCGCCCTGGTGCTTGCTACTAAAACGAAAGACGGCTTACACTACGCAGGCCACACCGGCACTGGCTTTGATGATAAAACTTTAAAAGAGGTACACGAAAAACTTAAAAAAATTATCAGCAAAACTTCCCCATTTAAAGAAAAAGTAAAAACCAATATGCCTGTTACCTGGATAAAACCTGTTTATGTAGCAGAAATAAAATTTACACAATGGACCACCGATGGAAAAATGCGGCACCCTGTTTTTTTACAAATGCGGGCAGACAAAACAATTAAAGATTTGACTATGGCAACTCCAAAAAAAACAATCAGCAAAGTATCACCTACAGCAAAGCAAACAGCAGTTACTAATAAAGCTGGTGCGGCAAACAGCGAGGAATTAGTGATAGGAAAAATAAGAGTAAAAATTACCAATAGAAATAAAATTTACTTTCCGGATGATAAAATTAGCAAAGGTGACGTGGTGGATTATTATCAAAAAATGGCAGATTATATTTTACCATATTTAAAAGACAGGCCGGAGAGCTTAAAAAGAAATCCAGGTGGTATAATGGATGTAGGTTTTTTTCATAAAGATGCAGGGGAAGATGCACCATCGTTTGTAAAAAGTCTTCCGCTATTTTCGGAAAGTGCAAACAAGGATATTGATTATATCATCTGCAATGATAAAGCCACTCTTGCTTATATGAATAATCTTGGTTGCATTGAAATAAACCCCTGGAATTCCACCACAAAAAAATTAGATAACCCAGATTACCTTATCATTGACATTGACCCTTCTGACAAAAACAATTTTGAGCAGGTAATTGAAACAGCCAATGCATTTAAAAAAGTGTTAGATAAAGCGGGTGCGGAATGTTTTTGCAAAACGTCAGGCTCCACAGGATTGCACATATTTTTACCAATGGCAAAAAAATATCCATACGAACAGGTAAAAGATTTTGCGCATTTATTATGTACGTTGGTACATGATATGTTACCTGCATTTACCAGCCTGGAAAGGAGCCTGGCTAAGCGTGGCAACAAAAATATTTATCTTGACTACCTGCAAAACAGGCGTGGGCAAACGCTGGCGTGTGCCTACAGCCTGCGCCCGAAAAAAGGCGCAACAGTTTCTGCGCCGTTGCACTGGAAAGAAGTAAAAAAAGGGCTATTGCCAATCCAATTTACCATTCACAATATTTACGAAAGAGTAAAAAAAGAAGGAGATCTATTTAACGGTGTAGTGGGCAAAGCGGTTGACATAAAAAAATGCCTTGA
This sequence comes from Ferruginibacter sp., assembly GCA_040003485.1. Lineage (GTDB taxonomy): Bacteria > Bacteroidota > Bacteroidia > Chitinophagales > Chitinophagaceae > Ferruginibacter. Next base: position 2,545 of record JBDUCK010000071.1, read on the forward strand.
GAAACTTTCGGCGTAGAATGATAAATTCACGGATGACACCGGCTAAACTGATAGCAGGGATATCTTTTGCATTCATGGACAGAAAAAAAACATCTGTTTTCATCTGTGCAAATCTGCTGCATCTGTGTAATCCGTGAATCTATCAATATATTAGGGATGGCGTTCTTTAATTTCCAAAACCGCCACCGCCGCTTTCAGTTCTTTTATTTTCTTCTTCTGTACCTAGTTTGCGTTGGCGACTGGCTTTTACCTGGGTGTTACCAAACCGGTAAGTGAAATTTAATTTGAACTGGCGGCTTTCCCAATGTCCGCTGGCGGTGTTTGTTTGCCCGGCAAAGTTGCTGCTGCCACTCCACCTCATTGTTTTAAAAATATCGCTTACAGCGGCTTTTACATTTCCTTTACCTTTCAGCACCGCCTTCTGAAACCCACCATCGATACTGTACATTTCTTTGCTTTTAAATACGCCCTGCCATATACTTGGAGAATTGTAAAACCCACTCAGCTCTGCCTTCCAGCCTTTGCCAAGGTTAAAACTATTCTGCATATAAAAGCTGTAAGCAAAAACATCCAGGTTTATTTTACGCCCGGTTCCTCCAAAATCTGCCAGGTATTTGGAGTAATAAGAATTGCTGTTTACAAAAAAACTGTACCACTTATATTTAAATGGATAACTGATATTCAGGCTTACAATATCCTGCGTAGCCAGGTTTTTTTTAGTTAAAAAACTTTTAGATTTTTCTGTGGTATCCGGCAACTGGGTAAATATATCTTTTACGTGGCTATAATTTAATTGCGTGTTCAGTTTGTACTTGTATGTATAGCTAAGGCCAAAGCTGTTGGTATATTGAGGCCGCAATTGTGTATTGCCTTTCATGAAAGTATAATCATTTAATTTAAATTCAAACGGGTTAAGATCCTGGTATGCCGGCCTGTCTATCCTGCGGCTGTAAGAAATCCCCCATTGTTTCATCGGGTTTTTATTAAACGTAAAGGCAGCACTTGGAAAAAAATCCACATAATTTCTTTTAATGGAAGAATCGTAATTCACATAGTCATTCTGTGCAACATCATATTTTAATCCTGTAGATAAGCCTTTGGAATTTGTATTCTCTACCCTTAACCCTCCCTGTACAGAAAACCCTTTGAAGCTGCGATTGTAATTTGCATACAGCGCATTTATATTTTCTTTATACTCAAAGCGGTTACTACGGTCTTTATTGTACACTTCGTTAGTGCCATACACATCGTAACGTTTAAAATTATTATCGGTATTTACATTTCCTATTTTACCGCCAAAACCAAGCCGCCCCTTTTTATAATTCTGTTCATAGTCTATTTTTAAAGAATAAATATCTATGTCTGTTGGAGAAAGCATATGGTACACATTACTGTACAATTTTGTACCCGACGGGCTGTAATAATCATTCGGCTGAAACTGGTCGTTACGCAAAGTATAAAAACCATAATCTGCATCAATATTTAATTCCTTACCACCCGTAACTGCATAGCGGTAATTAAGATTAAAATTAAGATTATCTCTTTTTCCAGCGCTGGTACCTGTGGCATACAATACCCTGTCAAGCGTATTGGTGGGTTTGTAAATGATATTAAGCGGGCCCACGGTTTCAACAACATTATCAGAAATATTGCCGGTAATAATTGTGCCGATCGTACTGTTTTTACTAAGAAAAATATCTGCCCCTGTTTTAAAATTATGTGATCCTTTATTACGGAATTTTATCTGGTTCTGCTGATCAAAAATGGTATCGCCCTGCTCCCGGTGTAAAACAAAATTATTGGCATTTAAAGATTGGCTGTAATTATAATTTCCAAAAATATTTGCTTTTGCATTCCTGTTGTTCAGCGAAAAACCTCCATTGTATTTCGCATAAGTACCTATGTTGTACCCGGCATTTACACTGCCATTTGTGCCAAAACTTTTATTCTTTTTAAGCTTGATATTAATGATGCCTGCATTACCTGCGGCTTCATATTTTGCAGAAGGATTTGTAATAATTTCTATTGCTTCTATTTGCGTGGATTGCAAAGATTTTAAATAATTAGAAAGGTCTGTGCCTGTCAGTGGGCTTGGTTTTCCATCTACATAAACCTGTACACCATTTTTACCGGCCAGGCTTAAATTGTCATCTTTATCTACCATTACTCCCGGTGATTTACGCAACAGTTCCAGCCCGTCATTGCCTACAGCATTTATCGTACCCTCAACATTCACAATTGTTTTATCAGCTTTTATTTCTACCATAGGTTTTTCTGACGTTACAGTAACCGCTTTTAAATCACCGGAAAGTTTATTCAAAATAATTTCCGGCATTTTTACGGCTTCATTTTCTACTTCAAATGCTGGAGAAAGTTTTGATGCAAATCCTACATGACTTATTTTAAGTAGATATTTTCCCTGGGCTATACCTACAAATTGATAAATACCATCATCTTTGGTAGCTGCATATTTTACGGTTGAAGAATCTTTTGCCCGCAGCAAAGTAACAGTAGCCGCATTGGAAAGTTTTCCGTTATCTTCTTTTACGGTTCCACTTATTTTTTGCGCTTTTAAAACGCCTACAGACAGCATCAAACCCAATACCACTAATAAATTTTTCATAATCAGTTTATTTTTCAGACGCAAATTTATGCCCGCTGTTACAGAACTGCAAAGTCAATATCTGCCAAAGGAAAAAATAATTGAAGAGCGGTAGCCAGTTATTACTGTTGGAGAACATAATCGTTGTAAAGGCATAAATAGCCAGCTGGCATTTATAAAAGTTGGTTCCGGCTATTTAAAATACTTTACCTAAAACAAACTATTTTTACGCTAAAGCATTTAAAGTGAATGTAAGGTTGAGAAGTTTATTAATATCTATTTTAGGACTGATTGCTACCCAGGAAATACATGCCCAGCTTTGCCAGGGTAGCCTGGGAGACCCGATTATAAATACCACGTTTGGTGCGGGCAATAATCCCGGTGCAGCTTTATCCGCTGCTACAACAAACTATCAATACATTGCTGCAGATTGCCCGAATGACGGCAGTTATACGGTACGATCAAATACCAGTGGGTGTTTTGGCGGCAACTGGCATAGCCTTTCAGGAGATCATACCGGTGATGCCAATGGCTATTTCATGCTGGTAAATGCTTCTTATTCTCCAAGTGCTTTTTATTTAGATACAGTAAAGGGATTGTGCGGCGGCTCTACCTACGAGTTTGCAGCCTGGGTTATTAATGTAATCGATCCTTCAAAAGCACCAGGCAGTATTGAGCCTAACCTTACTTTTAGTATTGAGAAAACAGATGGAACCGTATTACAAACTTATAACACCAATAATATCCCTACATCATCTACACCTGCCTGGCGACAGTTTGGATTTTTTTTTACTACACCTGGTGGCATATCCAATGTGGTACTGCGGATTTTTAATAATGCACCCGGCGGTAATGGTAATGATTTAGGGCTTGATGATATCACTTTCCGTGCCTGCGGGCCGCAACTTACTCCGTCTGTAAACGGCATTGCAGGCAACACTGGTGCAACCTGCGAAGGCATTTCAAAATCATTTAATTTATCCTTCAGTGTTTCTGCCGGTTTTAATAACCCGTCGTTTCAATGGCAGCAGAATATTGCGGGGGTATGGACAGATATACCGGGAGCAAATGCGGCTTCACTGGTACGGAATTTTACCGCCACTGCCCCGCCAGGAGGCAATACCTACCGGTTAGCAGTAGCCGAAGCTGGTAACCTGGGCTCGCTACAATGCAGAGTTGTCTCGCCGGTAATAACCATACAGGTTAATAAAATTCCTGTAACAACGGCCGTAAATAATGGGCCCGTATGCCCAGGCAATATATTACAACTTACTGCAGCCGGCGGCGCTCAATATAGCTGGAGTGGACCAAATAATTTCTCTGCTGGTATAGCTGCACCCGTAGTTAATAATATCGCTGCTAATAATGCTGGTAAATATTATGTGATGGTAAAAAATGCTGAAGGTTGTAATCATCTTGATTCTACTACGGTAGTGATAAATCCGGCGCCTGCCGCACAGGTATCATTTACCGCTGCAGCTATCTGTAAAGGTGATAGTGTAAAATTATCGGTGGGTGGCGGTACTGGTTATAGCTGGCAACCGGCTACCGGGCTTAGTGCTTCATCTATTGCAAACCCCACGGCTGCACCATTAATTACTACCAGCTATATTGTAACGGTTACCAACCAGTTTATGTGTACCGATACCGCTGCAATATTGGTAACGGTACTAAATAAACCCACCGCAGATGCAGGGCCGGACAGAATAATCATTGCAGGTAATTCAATTCAGTTGCAGGCGAATGCTACCGGAACAAATATAATTTACACCTGGGTGAATGCATTAAACATAAATGATCCATATTTATTAAGGCCTACGGTAAACCCAAAGGTGGATGCAAAATATATTTTACGGGTAGCCTCCAGCAATGGTTGTGGCAGTGCTTTAGATACAATGAACGTGTTTGTTTATAAAGGGCTTTATATTCCAAATGCTTTTACCCCTAATGGAGATAATATAAATGATACCTGGAATATTCCTGCGTTGGGCGCATACCCCAATTTTGAATTATCTGTTTTTAACAGGTATGGACAATTGATTTTTAGAAGCAGCGGCTTTAATAAGCCCTGGGATGGAAAGTTTAAAGGGATGAATGTAACCGCAGGAGCATACATTTATTACATTGACCTGAAAACGGGGAATGGCTTAGGAAAGTTAAGCGGAACAGTAATGCTGATAAGATAATTTTACTTATTTCCTTCAATATAATTTAAAGTCAAATATTTGGTTTACTCCTTAAAACTTTAGTCCTGCAATACCTCATCGTATTAATGTAAATTGCCTGTAGTAAATGTTATTTATAATAATAGTAACGTGATAGTTTTTACGGCATGTTTTAATTTTTTTTACAGCAATTCTCAATAACTAACAAATTAATGAAACAAGTATTCATCAGTTTTCTAATGCTTTTATATCAATCTGTTTCTTTAGCTCTACCCCCTTCAGACAGTTTAATAACGGAATTAAATAATTCAATAAAACAGACAGATTTTTATGATAATAAAAAATTAAAAGAAATTTCGCAGCTGAAGAGTTTATTGGATGGCTCAAAAAATGATTTTAACAAGCAATACGAAACCCATCTTAAATTATATAACGCTTACAAATATTATAATTACGATTCTGCTTTTGCTTATGCGAAGAAACTTCAAAAGTTTGCTGAATACAGGAATGACCCGTCATTGTTAGCTGATGCAAAAATAAAACTGGCTTTTATAATGCTTTCAGGTGGTATGTTTAAAGAAACCTTTGACACTTTAAATATTATATCCGTCTCTGGTGTGTCTGCAAATGTTATGAGCGAATATTATTCGTTAAAGGCCCGATGTTTTTATGACCTTGCTGATTTTGATAATGATAAATTTTATAGTCCTCTTTATAATACCCTGGCCAATTCTTACCTGGACTCGGCTTTAAGTTTATATCCGGCAAATTCTTTTGACTATTTCTATTTTTCAGGTTTAAGTGATTTCAAGAAAGGCAAAACAGACAGTGCTTTAATAAAATTGCAGAAATTAATTAAATCACAAAATCTCTCGTTCCATGAAATTGCTTTAACAACTTCAATGATAGGCGGCATCTTTAATGCGAAGGGAGATGTTGATGAGGCAAGAGACTACCTCATTCAGGCATCTATTGCAGATATAAAATCATCCACTAAAGAAACCCTGGCTCTTTTAGGCGTAGCAGGTATTATTTTTAAAGAGGGAAATAAAAAAAATGCTGCATTGTATATAGAGAAAGCAAACACAGATGCGGGCTTTTACAATGCAAGATTAAGAAAAGTTCAAATTGGCGCCATTTTACCATTGATTGAAGGTGTAATGATAAATACGATAGAACTGCAAAAACAAAAATTAATTACATCTTTAATTTTACTTGCAATATTGACTCTTCTGTTAGCAGGCTTTGCCTTAATAATCAGAAAGCAGGTAAAGAACCTGAAGGTTGCCAGGTTAAGTTTATTAGAGGCAAACTTAAAACAGCAGCAAATCAATCAGCAATTAGTGGAAGTAAATGAATTAAAAGAAAAATATAATGATCAGTTGCAACAGATAAATCGGCAATTATCAGAGGCAAATAAAATAAAAGAAGAATATATCGGGTATTATTTTAGTGTGGATACGCAGTTTATAGCAAGGATTGAAAAAATAATAAATTTAGTAGATAAAAAAATAACAGACCGTAAATGGGATGAGGTAAAATACATTCTTAAAAGTGCAGACTTAAAAAGAGAAAAAGAAGATCTTCTAAAGAATTTCGATAAAGTATTTGTGAGATTATTTCCAAATTTTGTAACTCAATTCAATACACTGTTTACAGATGAAGATAAAATAATACTTAAAGAAGGCCAATTGCTGAATACAGACCTCAGAATATTTGCATTAATAAGGCTGGGAATTACCGATAATGAAAAAATTGCAGAAATACTTGATTACTCAATAAATACTATTTATTCAAAAAAGACTAAGATTAGAAATAAAACCACAGTTTCTAAAGATGAATTTGAAAGAAAGCTAATCCAAATAACTACATTGAACTTATAAAATGTGTAAAAAAATAATTTCTTAACTGTATATAAATATTATCTAATACTTTGTAAACTATTGGTTTTTAAACTGCAATAATTCCCTTTTTCTTACCCACCTCTTTTTTTTCTATCTTTTTCATTTAATTTTTCAAGATCGTATTTGTCGTTATTATTTTTACATTATTAATTAGAAAATTATAAAACCCCCAGTTTTTTTTAATACCCGGCCCAGATATAAAATTGCAAAGGGATAAATTTTAATTAATAACAGATGCTTGTGTAATGACATATAATTGCTTAGCCATAACCGGGATTTACTCCTTATTTTTCTAAGTAATTACTTACCACTTCGGGTAAAACAATCTTTATTGTATTTACCTATCTATGTTATTTTCAAACACTAACTATTAGGCGTATAGTATTTCAAAAAAAACAGCTTATAATTCTGCATTATAAAAATGGCATTGCTATCATCAATTATTTCCAATAAAATAAAATAACAAACATGAATCTAAAACGACTGCTTAGTACCATGCTGCTCCCCTTGTTGTTCTTAATTGTCTGTCAGCAGGTAATTGCGCAAAACCGAACAATAACAGGCCAGGTAATAGATGAAAAAGAAAACCCATTGAGAGGGGCTTCGGTGAATCTGAAAGGAACTTCTACAGGAACCAGCACAAATGTGACGGGTAAATTCACCATTAATACACCCAGCCAAAACGCTATTCTTATTATTTCTTATACAGGGTATGCCCAGCAAGAAGTTGCAGTGGGAAATGAATCAGACATTACCATAAAACTTTTGCAGGAAGCTGGTTCTTTAAATGAGGTTGTAGTAGTGGGCTATGGAACTGCTAGAAAAAAGGATTTGACCGGGTCAGTCTCAACTGTTGCCAGTAAAGATTTAAACCCAGGTCCTGTTACGAATCCTCTACAGCAACTGGCAGGTAAAGCAGCAGGTGTAAACATTTCCCAGGTTGGAAGTGAACCGGGTACAGCACCGTCGGTTCGTATTCGGGGTATTACTTCTCTACAGGGCGGTAACGATCCTTTAGTTGTGGTTGATGGTGTACAGGGCAATTTAGACCTGCTAAACCAGGTGCCTCCAAGTGAAATAGCATCAGTTGATATTTTAAAAGATGCGTCTGCAACAGCTATTTATGGGTCCAGGGGAGCACCAGGGGTAATAATAATTACTACTAAAAAAGGCATTTCCGGGAAAACCAGTGTTGAATATACTGAAAACAGTTCCCTGGATATAATTCCTAAAAAATTAAATGAATTGAATGCAGAACAATGGACGAACCAGGCAAATCTGCAAAATGTAGATCCATCGGCAAATCACGGGTCGAGTACAGATTGGTATAATTTACTCACACAAAATGGCTATACCCAAAATCACACACTTGCTTTTGGTGGTGGTACTAAAGAATTTAACTACCGTGCCTCAGTAACCGCAATTACCCAGACCGGTGTTGTAATCAAATCAAAATACCAGAAATACATCGGCAGAATTACCGCCACGCAAAAGGCTTTGGATGATAAGCTTACCCTTACCATGAATGTAAACAGCGGTATTAATAATGCTACTTACAGTCCCACAGGTGTAGGAAATGCTGCTTTTAGATCCAATTTAATCAGCCAGGCTTATATTTCAAGGCCAACAGATCCTGTTTTCAATACCGACGGAACTTATTACAGAGACCAAAATGTATTTCAATATACAAATCCTTATGCGGTGGCTCAAACCGTTAAGAATAACGGCAATACCACAAACCTGTTTGGAAGTCTGATGGCCAACCTTGATATCTACAAAGGTATATCGGCAGGATGGTTTGGTAGCTGGAGAAAGGTGGACTTTAATTCTGGTTATTATTTACCTGCCTCATCTACCGTTCAAAATTCTATTGATAATAAGGGTATTGGTAATATCAGTAATAATCATACGGACGAAAAATTAATGGATATTAATTTAAGTTATAAACATGATTTCGGTGCAAGCCATCTGGATGCAACAGGCGTGTATGAGTGGCAAGCCCAAACCTATAACGGCGCCTTTATACAGGGCAGAGGGTTTGTAAACGATATTGCAAGTTATAATGCTTTGCAATTAGGAGATATTTCAAAAGTTTTGCAGGGTGATATTTCTTCTTACAAAAATGACCGGCGGCTTGTTTCGTTTTTAGGAAGAGTAAATTATTCTTACGATAACCGCTATTTATTAACAGTAAGTTTCCGGCGTGATGGTTCGACTGTATTTGGCGTAAATAATAAATGGGGCAATTTTCCTTCAGCCTCATTGGCGTGGCGTATTGACCAGGAAAACTTTATGAGAGGTCAGCAAATCTTCAGCAATCTTAAATTGCGTGGTGGGTACGGCGTCACCGGTAACCAGCAGGGAATTGGGCCACAAAATTCTATTGCATTGGTAGGACAAGCGGGCACGGTATTTTTTGGGGGTTCAACAATTCCGAATTATGCCGTCACCCAAAACTCAAACCCTAATTTAAAATGGGAAACCAAAAAACAGTCAAATGTTGGTTTAGATTTTGGTTTTCTTAAGAACAGGCTGACAGGTGCTATTGATGTTTACACAGCTAATACTGATAATCTTTTATTTAATTATACAGTGCCGCTGGAAGGCCCATTCTTAACCACGAACATACTTGCAAATGTTGGTAGTTTACAATCCCGTGGACTGGAACTTTCATTAAACTATAAACTTTTAAATACTAAAAATTCAACGCTAACCCTTGCCGGCAATGGCTCTTTAATGAAAAGTAAGGTGCTAAAACTTGGGGGTAATATAGAGGGTTATGATATTGCCACAAACTATGTTGGTTGGGGAGCCAATGCCTTTCTGGTTGTAGGTAAACCAATTGGCACATACCTTATATTAAAACATCTTGGAAAAGATGCAAATAATGCAGAAACTGTTGTAGACCAAACTAAAGATGGTACAATTGACCAGG
>JBDUCK010000346.1:0-3594 GCA_040003485.1 Ferruginibacter sp.
GGTGCATACTCATACAGGGCCGCACATTGGAATAGAGCCCAAGAAATTTTCGGGTAGTAACATTTAAACTTTTGTAGCCGCCACCTTGTGGTGTTGTGATGGGAGCTTTTAAAAAAACTTTGTTTCTCCTGATTACGTCCCATGATTCTTTGGCTATGCCGGCAGTATTACCTGCCAGGTAAACTTTTTCACCTACTTCAATTTCGTCTACTTCAATTCTGGCACCTGCTGCTAAAAGGATTTCAAGTGTGGCGTCCATAATCTCAGGGCCTATGCCATCTCCTTTTGCTACTGTAATTCTTTGTCTATCTGTCATGATTTTTTTGTTTTGATAGAGCAAAAGTGACCTTTTTAGATCATAAGTTTTCATTTAACTTTATAATAATTAGCATAAAAAGTATTTATGTATGGCGGTGATGAACACTGAAGTTTTTATAAAAAAAATTTGTTCCAATGATGATTTCTTTAATTAACAACAAGCACGTTAAAGGCTTTATTTAAGTATTCCTGCTGCCCATTCTACAGCATATTTTACTTTGTGCAATTCAAGTATAAACGCGATCTGCTTTTGTAGTATTTCGATCAATTTCATTTCACGGCTGTTGATTAGAAAAAGTGAGCTTTCTCCTTGTGCAAATCTCATTTCTTCGTTGCGTAGTAAGTTCTCATAATTCCTGTACATGCTTTGCGCAATTTTCAATTGCTTCCGGATGGCTTCATATTGGTTGAGATAAGTGCGTATTTTATTTTCTGTTTGCTGGCGTTTGTAGAGCAAGTCGAGATTAGTTTCTTTTATTTTTAATTGAGTCAATTTATAATCGCCACGGGCTTCTTTTAAAAACAAAGGAATCTTAAACTCAACACCCCACTTATTGTTATTTTCAAGGAATAGTGGATTTACATTTTTGAAAACATTGTACTCTTTGTTTAGCAGGTTTGCCTTTACAGAAAAATAAGGCAGCAGGTTTTGTAATTTCAATTTACGTTCTACCTCCAGGCTGTTTAGTTTATAATCATAAATTTTTAAAGAAGGATTTTGTAGTGTTGATTGGGTAATTAAATCTGTTACATTTATATCAACTATTTCATTATCCGCTTGCAAGTATTCTGGCCGTCCATTAACCTCCAACAAATAAATACTATCATTTTCTTTCCATAAATAATTTGATAATTCTATGCCTGCATTTTCCCATTTTAGAAATGCGTCTGTTTGCAATAACTGATATTGCTGAAGTTGTGTGTAGGCTTCGGTGGTATCCATTAAAGCCCTGTCACCATTTGTAAAAGCAATACGTACCAAACGCAATCTCTTATCAGCTATTTCCACAAACCTGGAGTATGCAATATACTTTTGGTAAGCACCCGCCCATTCCACATAAGCTACATACGATTCAAAGAGAAGATCATTGAGTATGATTAAACGTTCCTGGGTACTTTGCCCGGTAAATATTTTTGCCTGTTGCAAAACGGCTCTTCTTTTATCAATAAGAAAACCTTTTGCCAAAGGCAACTCAGCACCCAAATAACTGGTTCTCCCCCTGCTTATTTCGGAGAACAAAAAATCACCACCATTATTCTCTAAGCCAGCCCTTACATTACCCACTGGTAAGGGAATTTTAAGCTCACGATTATTGTAGTTGTAGTATTTTCTATTATCAAAGGTTTTATTACTTGCCTCCCATTGAAACGTAGGGTCAAAGATTCCCTTTGCAGCTAATAATTCAGCGCCGGATTTATCAATCTGTATATCTGCCTGCTTTGCTATTGGGTGATATTTTTTTACCAGCTCTATAAAATTATCAAGTGTTAAAATATCGTCTTGCACCGATTGCGCAAAGGAGTTTACGGATCCCGATAAAATTACAAGGAGCGTTAAAATATATCCTTTCATGTATGATAAATTATTTCATTTTTTTTCAGCTTCATCTGCAACGGGTGTGTAATATTCGGGTGGAAAACCATTTAGATTTCGCCACAGTTCATAATAAATACTTACCTGTTTTAGCAATGCAATACCGTTGGCCCCGCCACCCATTTTTAACTGTTGCGGCCATTTTTTTCCGGTGCTGTCTTCTGCTACCAATACCCTGAATTTTCCATTGCTGCTTATTGCGCTTTCAATTGAAGAAACTGTTCCGCCAAATGTGCCGTAGCTGCTCTTTGGCCATCCGCTGAAAACAATGGCAGGGAAGCCATCAAAAACAAAGCGGACTTGCTGGCCAATATTGATCAATGGTAAATCCATTGGTTCCACAAATAGCTCCACGGCATATTGTATCGCCACGGGTACAATTTCCACTATCATCTCTCCTTCTTTGAGCATTTCATTCAGCCCGGCTTTTTTCGCTTTTACTACCTGGCCATTTTGGGGTGCTATGATATAGTATAGCTGGTTCCTTGCATCGTAGTTAGCATACAGGTTTTGAAGTTTTGCTACATCTGCTTCTGTAGATGCTGCATTGGATAGCGCCGAAAATTTCTCTCCTTCGCTTTTGGATATTTTATCTGTGTAATCCTGTATGGTGCTATTCTTTTCTATCCGTAGATTGGTAAGTTCCTGCCTGCTTTGTAAATATTTATTTTCAGCACTAATTCTTTTGGCACCTGCGGTTTGAAAGTTTACTTTTCGTTTTTCAAAGTCCACTAAAGAAATTACACCGCTATCCAGCATAATCCTGGCACCTTCTATCTGCCTGTTGTAAACAGATAGTTCATTGTTTACCGCAATTAAATCAACGCTATCGCTGGCAACCTTTAATTGCTGTTGCTGTAATTTATTATCCAGCGATTGAAGCTTTAAAATCCTTCCTTCGCTTAATGCTCCGGCCTGCGTTTCAGTGGTGGCAGCCTTGTTTTTATAGCCATCAATACTCTGCTCTTTTGCTGCTATCTGCTGCTGGGTTCTTTGCAATAAATCGGGATCAAAATAATCCACTTTCACTTCTCCTAATTGTAAAATGGTATCGCCCTTTTTTACATAATCGCCTTCTTTGATATGCCATTTAAGGATACGTCCCGGTATGATAGTATTCAGTTCCTGCGGCCTTTGCTCCTGGCGCAATGTGGTCACTTTTCCATTTGCCCTTATATTTTGTGTCCAAGGTAAAAAAAGAATTATCGTGGCTATTATAATTATTCCCCAGAGCCAATATTTTATATTCCTTTTTTTATTAATGCCGTATACTTTTTTAAAGGAATTAAACTGGCTGGTATTTGCTTGTTCTTCTATATCTGATGTTATAAAATTATTCATACCAATAATCATTTATATTTTGCTTTCCAGTGATAAAATCGTGTCGCATCCGGTAAGTAGCTTAGTACTTTCCGTAGCAATTATTACTGTGGAGTTCTGATTCTTTTTTAAATAAGTAACTATTGCTTGTGCCTCTGTTGCATTCAGGTATTTGAAAGGTTCTTCTAATAACAGTAATCTGTGCCGGCCAATCAGTGAACGTAGGAATAATATTTTTTGCCGGATATGTTTAGGCAGTTTTTTACCCATCGCATCCAATTGCATTTCCAGTCCTTTTTTATCAGACTGTATAAATTCTGAAAGGCCTATCTTTTCTGCATATTCGGTAATTTCTTCAGCTG
>JBDUCK010000072.1:0-12114 GCA_040003485.1 Ferruginibacter sp.
GCGGCATAATCGCAATGGGCACCATCTAAAATAATGGGCGCATAAACATTGTCATTATCAAACACGGCGCCTACAAGGCCGGGTGCTCTATGCAGCATTTGATTCATAGCATTGTATAAATGCGTAACCAGCGATATGCCTTTAGAAAAATAATATTGCGCCTTTTCGTAACTAATATCTGTATGGCCGGCAGACAATACAATGCCACTATCCATCAGCATTTCCAGTTGTTCATCGCTAAAACATTCGGGCGCTATAGTCATCACTTTTATAACATCTTTCCCATAACGGATAATTTCTTCCAGTTCTTTATCAGATGGTTTTCTTACCAGCTTTTTTACATGAGCACCTCTTTTTTCCGGGTTGATAAACGGTCCCTCCAGGTGCATTCCTAAAAGACCATTATTATGCTTTTGCATAAAAGCCTTTACCGCTTCAATAGCTTTTAAAATATTTTCAGGTGAAGATGAAATTAAACAAGGTAATGTATAAGCAGTACCATAAAGTAAACTACTGTCGCAGATATCCTGTAATGCTTCTTCAGTTGGGGATTGAGAAAAATAATATTTTTCACCACCATTTACCTGGATATCTAAAAAGCCCGCTGCCAGGTTCCATCCTTGTAAATTTACTATTTCACTACCCTCAGGAATATCATTTTGTATAGATATAATGATGCCATTTTCTACAATAACAATTGCCTCATCAATAACTTTTTCGCCGGTAAAAAGCCGTTTGCAAAAAATGGTTGTTTTTATTTTTTCCGTGTTATTCAATACATCATTAAATTAAGGAAGTAATTTTATAAGTTGTTTTAAAAACTGCATTTGCGCCGGGGACTAATGTTTGTAAACCCATGGCATTATTAAATGCATCCGGGGCAGCACTCAGGTTTTCCAAAGCTATACTTTGCCGGTGCGGTGCTGTATAAATTTGTAAATAAGGATATGTTCTATCCGGATGAATTTCCAATTGTAATTGTTTTACCCGGTCTCTTAATACCAGCATTGGCTGGCATTCTGCAAAGTTTAGTGTAAAGCAATTGTCAAAAAAAGTATCGCCGATATCTTTTAAAATATTAAACTCCCGGTACGGAATCAATTTCCCTGTAGGTATCAGTTCATCATCAAATACAAGCATTTCTTTACTTTGAAATTCAAGCTGCAGTTCATTAATGCTGCCCCCAAAAGTAAAATAAGGATGCCAGCCATCTGCCATGGGAATGGAGCCTTTATCTTTATTAATTACTTCGGTGGTGATGGTAAGTACATTTTCTTTTTTCAATTCGTAACTGACCAGGCAATCATAATTAAACGGGTAGCCGCTATCTTCTGCCCTGTATTCATACTGCAGGGTAATTGCTACACTTTCGTTTGTAGCCGTTTTTTTTATTACCGAAAAAGCAGCATCGTATATCAGGCCGTGAAGCGCATTTTCCTCCAGGTAGAATTTTTTGATAGTATAATCCTCTTTGCCAAAATGATAGTTACCCTTTTTCAGCCGGCAAACAAAAGGGGAGAGTTTGCAGCTTTTAAATCCTTTTTCTTCTACCTTTTCTTCAAACTCTTTTGCATCTGCATAATGATCTATAACATTTATATCCGCATTATTTTGATGCACAACAAATGCATGCAATATGGCTCCGCAATCAGGAATAATTTCAACCCGGGTTTTATAAAGCTCATCTGCCAGGATAATTTTATTAAACCCATTCTCATTTACTTCATTTATTGAAAACATGCAGTGTATTTAAAAATAATTTTTAAAAAGCAAGTTAACTTAAAACATTCTTTTTTAGCTGGCTGTTCATTTAGTTATTCTGTTATCTTTAATCCTCAAGAGATTTTTATGAAAAATAAAACTTCTATAACTACCATATTTACCGACATTGGCGGCGTACTTCTTACTAATGGCTGGGACCGCACGGCAAGAAAAAAAGCGATAGAAAAATTTTCGCTGGATGCGGCAGAGACAGAAGAAAGGCATCACCTGACTTTTGATACTTATGAAGTAGGAAAACTAACGCTGGATGAATACCTGGAACGACTGGTATTTTATAAAAAAAGAAATTTTACACCGGAAGCTTTTAAACAATTTATGATGAAGCAATCTAAACCCTATCCCGAAATGATAGCTTTACTTAAAGCCTTGAAAGAAAGATACCATTTAAAAGTAGCGGTTGTAAGTAATGAAGGCAGGGAACTGAATAACTACCGGATAAATAAATTCGGGTTGAATACTTTTATTGATTTTTTTATCTCCAGTAGCTTTGTTCATTTCAGAAAACCTGATGCAGATATTTTTCGCCTGGCGGTTGATGTGGCACAAACACCTAAACAGCACCTGCTATATATTGATGACCGCCCTTTATTTGTACAGGTAGCTGCTGCCGAAGGCATAAAAGGAATTATTCACAGTGGTTATGAAGCTACGGTAATGAAGCTGGAAACCTTTGGCCTTAAACTATAAACCTAAAAGCTATCTTTCCTTTTCATTAATTACTTTTGCAGCTTAATAATAAAATTTTATGTCAACAAAAATTACGGTAAATGATAATGGCTCTCTAAAAGTAGATGGCGAATTTGAAGTGGTAGATAAAAGCGGGAATGCATATGATTTGGGAGGAAGAACAATTATTTCTTTCTGCCGCTGCGGCCTTTCGCAAAACAAACCTTTTTGCGATGGTTCACATAAAGGCCATTTTGAACATGAAGCGATAGCTTTTGCATTGCCTCCTAAAAAAACTATTTAGCAATAATTAAGCGTTGCCCAGGCTTATCTTTTTTTAAGCTTCAAAATTATCAAGCCACTCCGGACTACTCATTTGCTTTTGAATGCGGATGATATCTCCAAATGTAGTTACCAGCAGATCATTACAACGGCTATCAGCAAGATCTTTCTGAAAATTATTACCGGTTTGTACAATATATTCTGCCATCTGCTCGCCAATTACTTTCATCAAATCAAATTTTGTAGTGTCCGCCATATCTATATTACCAAGAATATCTTCGCCCAGGTCATGCAGCCATTTAGAATGATATTTATTTTCATCTAAGGCATCAGTATTGGGTATTTTTTTTATAGAAACAGGGTCAAGGGAAATCTGAAACCGCCTGAAATCAATTGTTTTACTTATCATAGGAGAGCGAAAAGTATTTACCTGCATGGCGCTTGCATCCTGGCCCGTTTGTGTCATCAGCCAGTTTAGCCAAAATACAATATCAACTCCATGCGGATCTAGAGTTTGTGTAGGTTTTATAAACTGCCTGGATATTCCGGTGCCGAAACTAAAGAGGGTGAGCTGTGTAAGCTGGTAGGCTGATAAAGAGGCATTTTTATCTGCCCTGCTGTAAGAAACAGCTTCCATAAAAGCAGCCATGGCAGGATTATTATAAGTAGTGGTGCCGCCGTCTAAAAAACGTTCCAGCGGGTAAAAGTAAGTAGGCGCACTCATAGTGGCTTCCATTACCGAACGCAATAATACTTCTTTGTACGTGCCATAATAACTTCCATCATCCTGTTTAAAGCAGGAAAAAAAAGTTTCCTCCGCTGCGGAAATATCCTGTGAAGTGATCATAAGATCAAGATCTCTTAATGAGCAGGCATTTTGTAAACTAACATCGTTGACCACCCCTTTTAAAAGGCCCCGGTATTTTTCTTTTGAAAAAGCAGGTGGGTTAATAAAACGTTGACCAAGCAACTTTTTATCAAACACTTTTGTCACCAGGTCTATATACATCGTCTCTATTTCACAGGCCGTATGCCCAGTAGTTATTAAGCCTGCAATGATACCACCAGTAGAAGTTCCCGCTACCATATCAAATAATTCGTAGCAGGGAATACCGGCAGTTTCTTCTAATTTTTTTAATAGCTGAATGGTAAGTATGCCACGCATCCCGCCACCATCGAGGCATAAGATGACCCGCCTTGCAGGATCTATATTTAAATTTTTAAAAGCCTGCTTCCTGGAAGCAATCATTTTATCTCCGTTTAATTTTGCCATTTTTATTATTAGTTATTTTTAAATCTGTATGATTACTTTAAAACCAAAATATATTACGATCAATAAATATTTATCATTTATTTTCCTTTAAAAAATTATACATATCCTGTACCGTTTTCAAACAGGCCCCTTACTGCAGCTATACTTTCTGAAAAAGTTTTTAGCTGGTAGTGCGGAAAGTCTTGAAAAGTTTTCCAATTGCCGCCCCATTCCAGTTCAGGCAATTGTGGAAGCACAAGTGCAGGAACCTGTTTGTATTTATTATCAGCAACGATGTAATTACCATTTTCAAATAAGCCTATATCCCAGGCAATTCCAAAATTATGATTGCTTTGTCCGCCCCTGGCATTGGTTATTTTAGGTAAGGTATTTCCGTTTCTTCCCTGCCGGTATAGTGCATCTTGTTCTGTATAAGTGCGTGTGCCGGAGAGAAGGCGTACATCTTTGCCCTGCCTGGTAAGCGCTGCAAGAAATTTTCTTGCGGCTATTTGCGCTCTGGGTACCAAAGTAATAATATTGGATTCACTCCTGGCATCTACGGCCCCAAACTGTTGTTTTATTGCTTCAGTTTTTTGTACAAATGTTGCATCAGCCAAGTCTGTAGCGCCATCCCAGCTTCCGGATAATCTTCCTGTATAAAAACCATTGGCTTTTAAAAACCGCTGGTAAAACAAGACATCATGCTTTAATAATTGATAGCTCATATTGGGAAATATTTAAAATAAAAAGGGTCACTCATTCTTCATAATAAGGTTATGATTTCCGGGTTGTACAGGTTAAAGAAATAAGTTATTTCCTGTACCTCAAGGCAGCAATTGAAATGCGTTCCCGCCTCCTACTATAAAAATTTGCGGGCAATACCTACCAGCAACTTTACGCCATTTGTAATATTAGCAATTGCTTTTGCTTTTTCCGCATTGCTCTTCATTGCATCGTCAAGCACACTAAGTACCGATGCAAAATTCTTTTTATCAATACCACTATCCGCTAATATCCCGTCTATTTCACTGTTGGTGAATGAGGTTAAAGAAGACATCCTGTTTTTAAATTTAGCATCCGTGTCAACTTTAGCTTTTGCGATGATATCATCCCAGTCAATATTATCTGTCATAAAAATTAATTTTATCAGTTGTGTAATAAATTATCTATATCATTCTGAAAGTTTAAAATTTTACCTGAAACAGAAGAGCCTTTTTGCAGGTAATTATCCAGTATCTGCTCCAGCTTTGCGGCATCTATTTTATCCCCTGATATTTTTTTTACGAGGCCATCAAAAATTTGTCTTTTTTCTTCATTCAGTTTTACGGCAGAAGACAGCAGGTTAATTTCGGCAGTGCATGCCTGCAGGAACACTTCATAATCTTCGTTAAGTTTTGTAATAACTTTAAACTTACTGTTCATCAAGGCTTGCTGCAGTGAATCTTTTGTTGCGTTTATTTGTGGTGTGAGTTTCTGAATTACGGCAGGCCATTCTTTGTTCATATCAATGCTGGTACCTGCAACTTGCTTTTGAATATTTTTAATCATTTCAGGTAAATATTCTTTGTCAATAAAAAAATTAATATCGGCCGTTTTTTCATTAAATACTTTATTTACATAAGCCACATTTATTTTGTGCATTCTTGTTCCTTCATTTGTTATCTGCTGCATAAGCGTGACGGACTGCACCGGAATTTTGGTGGCGCAGGAACTTAAAAGCAAGGCGGCGCCTAAAAAAATAACCAGGTAATGGGGATATGTTGGTTTCATAAATAATTATTTTTTGCTTACTCTTTCCGTTTTCACCTTACCGGTGGAATGTTTACCATAAAGTTTAAAAAAATATTTTTATAATGTCAATGGGCCAAAGTGGTAATTATTTCTGTAATAAAACTTCCGGGGCCGGGTGCAGTTTTTTCTACAGGCAATTATAAGTCAGCGTGTTTTAACACTGGCTTTTTTAAAGAAGTACAATGCAGGGTTTTACTGTTTCACATTACTTATACAATGGTAAAATAAAATGCTAAAAAAAACGTTCTTTAACTGCTATACCAACTGAAATTTTAATTATGATCCCCAATATCCCGATAAGAGAAGAGTATGACGTGTATAATAGTGCCGGGGTGATCTGTTAATTTAATAAATCCACCACTATGAAAAAACTTTACCTTTTCTTAAATATTCTCCTACTTATTTTCTGCTTTTGCAGTTCTGTTAAAAGCCAATCCTGCGCTTTATTAAATGCTACGTACACTAGCTACGAATCCCGCTGTGCAGCCACAGGCTCTTTAAAAATTTTTGCAACAGGGGGTTCGGGCAATTATAAATACAAGGTGACGGGCCCGGTTACTTCAAATTATACCACTACCGATTCTATCACCGGCTTATCTGCCGGTAGCTATACTTTATACATAAATGACATTACAAATAACTGTACCATTACTAAATTAAATGTAATAGTAGGTGGCTCATACCAGGATCCTAGATTTACTCTTACCGGGGTAGATGTAAGCTGCGACAATGGAAGTAACGGAAGTATCACTGTTGTGGGGCAGCTATACGGCAGAGCCCCCTTTGGATATTCTATTGTGGCCCCTTCGCCAATGGGTGTGGGAACAACTAACGGCACGGGCGTCTTTACAGGTTTATCGGGAGGTATTTACAGTATAAGGATGACGGATTCCTGCGGAGGAATACAAACCCGCCAGATAACTGTTGGTAATTATACCTGGGATATTAATGCTTACCCGTTTTCAAAAATAAGTTGTGATTCCGCATCAGGATTTATAAAAGTAACAGACAGCAGGGGAAATATCAGTACAGTAAGCGGTATTCCCGGTTTTAGCTATGGTATCGTAAGATCTCCAGGAGATACTATCTGGTCTGCAAATCCAAACTTTACTTTTGCTTTATTGGGTGTTTCTACTTTTGAAATAATTGCCAAAGATGCATGCGGTATTATTAAAAAAGCCCCGGTAAGTGTTCTCCTTGTGCCAACAGTTGGTGCTGTGGTAAATACTTATAATTATACCTGTAACCGTTTTTCTGCAGCCTTAACAGGTGTAGCAAATTTTATAGGCGCTCAATTTTGTTTATTTGATAGTAACTCGGTGCAAATTGCGTGCAATAACACCGGTATATTTACCAATCTTCCTTACGGCCCCTATTGTGTAGTGGCAAAAGACAGTTGTACAAATACCACTATAATAAGATGTTTCAGTGCGGCACCTCCACCAATATCTATAAGCAATACAGTACTTATAACCAATAAAACCTGTACAACTTTCACAGCTACCATTACCGGGCAGGTAGGATTAACCAATCCCACTTATTGTATTTACGATTCTGTAAATACCCTGATAACCTGCAACGCTACAGGTATATTTAATTTATTGCCAATGGGGCCTTATTGTATTAAAACAACAGATGGCTGCAGGGATACAACCATAACTACCTGCTTTGTTGTAAGGCGCCCGACTCCCATTATCTTTCCCATATTACCCGGCTATGTTACCTGCACTAATTTTGGTGTTATTGTGGGTGGCGATACTTTAACCAATCCTCAATATTGTTTATACGACAGTGCCGGGGCATTGATTATCTGTAACACAACAGGCATATTTGATAGTCTTTATTTTGGCAATTATTGTGTAAAAGTGCACGACATGTGTTATGATACAATAATTACACAGTGCTTTAGCGGCGGCCCGATGGTTATAGTAAATACAGTTGCATATGCTATTGCAAATAAAACATGCAGTACTTTTTCTGTAAGGGTTACGGCAAGTAACCTGATGAATCCCACCTATTGCCTGTATGATAATTCAGCAGCTTTAATTGGATGTAATACCTCGGGTGTTTTTAATAATCTTTTATACGGAAGTTATTGTGTGGAGGTGCATAATCCATGCCCTGATACAACTTTTAAAGTTTGTTTTACCGTTACCGGGAATATACCTGCTGTGGGAGCGAGTATTTCGTTTTCCAATAACACCTGTACTACTTTTTCGGCTTCGGTTACAGGGCAAATAAACCTTACCAGACCTGTTTTTTGTATTTACGATAATACCAATACATTGCTTTACTGTAATGCAACCGGCATATTCAGAAGCCTGGCTTATGGCAGCTATTGTATAAAAATAATTAATACCTGTTACGATACTACTATCAGCAGGTGCTTTACCAAATTGCCGGCACCCGTTTCAATTTCAGGCACCAGCAGTATATCCTGCTCAGTAGGCTATGCAAAATTTGATCTTGATTTTGGAAATGGAAGCTTACCGGTAAATATTAAAATTTATAAACCAAATGGTACGCTGCTTTCCAGCACAGACTATAATACCAACCCGGTTGTTATTGACAGTATCAAGGGGCTTACGGTTGGGCTTAAATATAAAATAGTGGCGGTAGATAATTGTGGCAGTAAAGATTCGTTGATGCTTGGTGCTACTGCAAGTTATTTTAATCATTCACCTATAGTGGTGTCAAAATGTCCGGGCGGTACCTGGCCTAATGGCTCCGGCGATATTGAAACTTTTGTTACTACCAACCTTGGAGCACTTACCATCAGAATTATAAAAAAGAACGGAATACCTTATGCTCCTGCATTAACGCCAAATTCTGTAATAAGTAATATTTATTCTTTTATAGATTTAGGGCCGGGCACTTATATAATGAGTGCTAATGAAAATAACTGCAACAATACACTTTATGACACGGTAATTTTAAAGCCTTATCAATTTCCGAATTTAAGTAAGTCATTCGCTTACCAATGTGATATAGCAGGCTTTAGTGTTAGTGCAGTTGCAAGTAATGGGGTGTCGCCCTTCGCTTATGAAATTATCGGCAGCATACCAACAAGTCCCTCTATTATTGCTGGCCCGCAGGCGAGCCCTATATTTACGATCAATAATGGAGTAAACTATTCTTTAATAAGGTTAAGGGCAGTAGATGCCTGCGGTAATGGAACACTTGGGGATGCAAGTATTTTGCCTTTGGCAATCAGTGGAATTACCGTTACCAATAATTGTTTATTTGATTCTACGACACTTACTGTAGATTCCCTTCTTAATGCAGTATACTCCTGGTATAAATATAATGCCACCGCTACAGACAGTACACTTGTGGGGTCGGCCTCAACCCTTTTTATTCCTTCATTGCTTCCCACTGATACTGCCCTGTATGTATGCCATCTTACCGTTAATACCGGCTGTGTAACCCGTACTTATTTTTATCATTTAAGCGGCGATTGTGGTTTCATTATACTCCCCGTAACATTAGTAGAATTTACCGGTAAAACTATAAATGATGAGAACCTGCTGCAATGGCAAACCTCCGGGGAAAAGAATCTTCTTAGCTATAGTATAGAGCGCAAAAATGACAATAATTATTTTAGTGAGGTAGGGAAAGTAAGTGCCACGGGCAATTCCACTACATCGCAACGATATCAATATTTAGATAAATTGCCCCCAACCGGGAAAAATTATTACAGGCTAAAACTGCAGGAGAGGGACAATACTTATCATTACAGTAACACTATTGTTTTAAACAACAATAAAAAAAATAATTTCAATATTTATCCTAATCCGGCAACCGAAAAAATAACGATTGATTTTGGCGTATCAAAAGAGCACCGCTATAAAATCACTATGCTAAATGCCCTGGGTCAGGTTATAAAAGAAATTGCTTTTACCACCGATGGGGCCAACAAATTGCAAATAGCAAGAGCAGCAGGTATGAACAAAGGCATGTATATTTTACGCATAACAGATCAGGATACTAATGAAATATTTACGCAAAAAATAATCTTTCTGTAAAATTAAAAAGGCAGTGCAGCACTGAATGAGCGGCAAATAAGTTTTCTTTGCATACGCATGTCTTTATTCATTACTTCTTTAAACTCCGGCAGCAACGGCAACTGTTATTATATTGGCAACGATACCGAAGCCGTATTGATAGATGCCGGCCTGGCTTGCCGTGAGGTAGAAAAACGCATGCAGTTGCTGGGCCTTAATATGAATATTGTAAAGGCCATTTTTGTAACGCATGAGCATACAGACCACATTAAAGGGGTGACTACCCTGGCAAATAAATACTCCTTACCGGTTTACATTACTGCCGACACGGCACAACACGGGCCAAGGCTTATAAAGCATTTATCCAGGTCATTTATTGCGCATGAACCTGTGCATCTAGGAAGCCTTGCTGTTACTGGCTTTCCAAAATTTCATGACGCTGCAGATCCGCATAGTTTTATTATTACCAGTAATGACATTACCATTGGCGTATTTACCGATATTGGTGTAGCCTGCCAACAGGTTAATAAATATTTCAGCCTGTGCCATGCTGCTTTTTTAGAAGCTAATTATGATGAAGAATTATTAGAGAATGGCCGCTATCCTTATTATTTAAAGAACCGCATCCGAAGTGGAAAAGGACATTTATCTAATGTACAGGCCCTGGAAATTTTTACCCGGCACCGGCCCTCTTTTATGACACACCTGCTGCTTTCGCATTTATCAAAAGATAATAATTGCCCCGAGTTAGTAACGCAGCTATTTAATGAACAGGCCGCAGGAATAAAAATTATAATAGCCTCCCGGTATGAGCCCACAGCTATTTACAAAATACAAAAAGCAACTCCGGAAATGGTTCTGGACAAACGTTCAATCCTTTCTTTGCGCCTTATGCAACTGGAGTTATTTCCATAAAAAAATTATACCTGTTTCTTTTTAAAATCTCAGGCATTATTAATTTCAACTGAGCTAATCTTTAATTAAACCAGGGAAAGATATCTCTGCGTAAAAAAATACATCTGCCTTGCAACTTAAAAATAGTTTGAATGACTGTAAAAATATTCTGGTAAATAATCGTAGCTTGATAAAAAAAAATGCCTCAGTCAAAAAGTAGAAACCTTCATCCACACCATCAGCAAAATCATCCTGCACCGCCACATGCAAAACCAAAACAATCTGGCCGGGCCGCATTGGTAGCCATGGTACTTTTTGCCTTGCTGGGGTTGGGTATCAGTTATTTTATAGCCGGGTATAGCAAACCATCGCTGGCGGCAGGTGTTGTTATTGGTGCTATTGGAGGATACCTGGTAGGCCACCAGATGGACAAATCACTTAAAAAGAAATAGGCAGAATAAACTGCTACGTGCATAAATAAATTTAATACCGAAATTATTTTTAGCTTAGCTCCTGCGTTTAATTTAGGCCTCTTTGCTGCATATATCTAGTACTTTTTTTCGAAATTAGCATTTAAAATTATGCTGACCTGGCTTGTCCTAAATAAAAAATTAATCAAACAAATCAGAAGATAAATACCGGTCACCACGGTCGCACACAATAAAAACAACTACACCGCTTGCTAATTCCTTTGCTAATTCAATAGCGGCGTAAGCTGCACCACCACTGCTCATTCCGCTAAAAATAGCTTCTTCCCGGGCCAGGCGTTTAGCCATAATACGTGCATTTTTTTCTTCAATTTCAATAATTCTATCTACTCTCTGCTTGTCAAAAATTGCCGGCAGGTAAGCTTTGGGCCATTTGCGTATACCGGGAATTTTAGCGCCGTCCGCAGGTTGGCAGCCTATTACCTGTATGGCTTCGTTTTGTTCTTTTAAAAATTTTGACACGCCCATTATAGTTCCTGTGGTACCCATGGCAGAAACAAAATGAGTGATCTGCTGATTGGTATCGTTCCATATTTCCGGGCCGGTAGTTTTATAATGCATAAGGGCATTATCCGGATTACCAAACTGGTTCAGCATTAAATAACCACCATTGGCAACCCTTTCATTGGCAAAATCTATAGCGCCTTCCATAGATTGTTGTTTAGGCGTGAGCGTAACTTTAGCGCCAAAAGCTTCCATTGTTAACACCCTTTCCCGGGTGGCATCTTCAGGCATAACCAATTCTATCGGCACTCCAAAAAGGCTGGCTATCATGGCAAGGGCAATGCCAGTATTACCACTGGTGGCCTCTATTAATTTAATGCCTTCTTTTATTTCTCCACGGTCTATTGCCCCTTTTATCATACCATACGCTGCCCGGTCTTTCACACTTCCGCCAGGATTATTGCCTTCCAGTTTTCCGTAAATGGTTACGTTTTTATTTGGGTTTAATTTC